>NZ_CDRSSE010000054.1:0-23411 GCF_977051555.1 Segatella sp. | reverse complement strand
TGATAGCAGCCCAGCTCAATCTGAAGGAGCAGGCTGTAGAAAATACTCTGGCGCTGCTCGAAGAGGGCTGCACCATTCCGTTTATCTCGCGATACCGCAAGGAGAAAACCGGTAATATGGACGAGGTAAACATCGAAGCCATCGCACAGGCTAACGAGAAACTCTCTGAGATGGCGAAGAGAAAAGAGACTATCCTCAAAACCATCGAGGAACAGGGAAAACTCTCGGATGAACTGAAAAAACGCATCGAACAGTGCTGGGATGCCACCGAACTGGAAGACATCTATCTTCCTTATAAGCCTAAGCGCCGCACCCGTGCACAGATAGCACGTGAGGCAGGATTGGAGCCTCTGGCACAGTTGCTTCTCTTCCAGCGTGAACGCAATCCGGAACAGG
This sequence comes from Segatella sp., assembly GCF_977051555.1. NCBI lineage: Bacteria > Pseudomonadati > Bacteroidota > Bacteroidia > Bacteroidales > Prevotellaceae > Segatella > Segatella sp. The sequence continues at coordinate 23,015 of NZ_CDRSSE010000054.1, read as the reverse complement.
CTGCCAGGAAGTTTGTGGGCGATAAGGTGAAGGATGTGGAGGCAGCACTTCAGGGCGCCAAGGACATCATCGCCGAAACCGTAAGCGAGAATGAGCAGAGCCGCAATCAGATTCGCGGTGAGTTCAGACGCGGTGCCATCATCACTTCTAAGGTGGTAGCCAAGAAGAAGGATGAGGAAGAGGCGCAGCGCTTCTCCGACTATTTCGATTTCTCTGAACCATTGAAGAAGTGTTCTTCGCACCGGTTGCTGGCTATGCGTAGAGGCGAGGCGGCTGGATTCTTGCGTGTCAGCATCTCGGCTGATGATGAGCAGTGTCAGGATAAACTGAAGCGTCACTATGTTCATGGGTTCGGTGAGTGCCAGACGCTGGTGGGCGAAGCGGTGGATGATGCCTTCAAGCGACTGCTGAAGCCTAGCATTGAAACCGAATTTGCTGCGCTCAGTAAGCAGAAGGCGGACGAGGAGGCTATCGTGGTATTCGCCGAAAACCTGCGCCAGCTCCTGTTGGCGGCTCCTTTAGGACAGAAACGCGTGATGGCGGTTGACCCGGGTTTTGCCAATGGTTGCAAGACTTGCTGTCTCGATGCGCAAGGCAATCTGATTCATCATGAAATTGTTTATCCTCATCCTCCCCGCAACAAAAAGAGCGAGGCTACGGCTGCTATCCAGCGCATGGTTAAGATGTATCAGGTGGAGGCAATGGCTGTAGGTAACGGTACGGCAAGCCGCGAAACCAGCGACTGGCTGCATAGCATCGATTTCGTTCATCCGGTAGATATCTACGTGGTGAGTGAGGATGGTGCTTCTATCTATTCGGCTTCGAAGATTGCAAGAGATGAGTTCCCGGATGAGGATGTTACCGTGCGTGGTGCTGTGAGCATCGGACGAAGACTGATGGATCCGCTTGCCGAGCTGGTGAAGATTGATCCGAAGAGCATCGGTGTGGGACAGTATCAGCATGATGTGGATCAGACTCAGCTAAAGAAGAGTCTGGATACGGTGGTAATGAGTTGCGTGAACTCGGTGGGTGTCAATCTGAATACCGCATCGCAGCATCTGCTGACTTATGTGAGTGGATTGGGACCTACGCTTGCCAAGAACATCGTGGAATATCGCCGCGAGAATGGAGCCTTCGCTTCCCGTGCCCAGTTGAAGAAGGTGCCACGTCTGGGTCCTTCAGCCTTTGAGCAGTGTGCCGGCTTTCTCCGCATTCCGGGTGCCAGGAATCCTTTGGATAACAGTGCCGTTCATCCGGAGCGCTATGCGCTGGTAGAGCAGATGGCGAAAGATCAGGGCGTAACGGTGAAGCAGCTGGTAGAAGACAAGGCTCTGCAGAAGAAGATTGATATCCGGAAATATGTGAGTGCCGAGGTGGGTATGCCTACTTTGACCGATATCATGGCAGAGCTTGACAAGCCGGGCTTGGACCCTCGTGGTGAGGTAGAGAAGTTTGAGTTTGATGCCAGCATCAAGGAGATAGAGGATTTGCAGGTGGGCATGGTTGTGCCGGGCATTGTTACCAACATTACCAAGTTTGGTGCCTTTGTAGATATAGGTGTCCACAACGATGGTCTGGTTCATGTCTCCCAGATGTCAAACCGTTACATTCAGGATCCTTCTGAGGTGGTAAAGCTTCATGAGCATGTAATGGTGAGAGTAACAGAAGTAGATTTGAAGCGCAAGCGCATCGCCTTGTCGATGAAGGGCGTGAAATAAAAAGGATATTCAGAATGAATCAGAATAATAATGGTGATGCTCTCTTGGCAGGGGGCATCACCAGAGATTGTATAGAGTCGGCATATTGCTTTATTCATCAAAAGCTCAGGGTTTTTGAATTTTCCACCAATCCTACGCAGCGTGATGATATAGAGTATGCCATCGCCCAGTATGTAGAGGGCATGAATCCGCACCTCTATCTTCTTCTTTCGCAAGGCAGAAAGGAATTCCTTCTAGACCATGTGAATTTTGAAAAAGATATGCGCGAAGCTCAGGAAAAACTGGAGGGGATGATGTAGGTATCTCTCTGCTTTGGGAGAAGAATAAACTGAGTCACGTTAATTTAAGTTGATGAGGGTGCGTCATGGACTTATGACACACTCTCTTTTTTTATTCAGTTACATGCCAGTTACATGCTGGTTACATGCGCCAGGCACTGTTTTAAAGGTTTTTTGCTCTGTTTTAGGGCTATTTCGAGTCGCCCAGTTACATGCTAGTTACATGAGTTATGCCCAAGTAACGACCGAAAATAGTCGAATAACGACTTAAAACGACTTAAAACGACCGCAAATAGCCACAAATAGCCGGAAATAGCCGAAAATGACCGCAATAACGACCGCAACGACCGCAAACGACCGCAATAACGACCGAAAACGACCGAGATAGTTCTGTCACTTGCCAAATTGTATTATTCCTTATCAAGCAATCCTCTTATACCCTTATCAAAGTCAGAGTCTATGCGTTGTGTTTTATTAAAGATGTCATATTCTTCTTCCGCCTTCTTCTTGGCTTGTGCAGCCGATATGTTGCCTTTATCGGGTAATATCTGATATTTGCGGAAAGTCAAAAACTCATTAACACTTGCTGAGAACTGCTCCATATTGAACGTGTTTTCACGTTCTATGAGGTCTTCGACATAATCAAAGAAGCCAGTAACGGCACGTTCCAGTTGTCGGATTTCTTTCTCTTGCAGATAGTTCTTGGCAATGCTGACATCCGATTTAAGAACACGCCCGTCTGGAGCATTCTTCCATGTTGTCAATCCCATGTGGTCTTTTGTGTGGTCTGCCTTAGAATAGATAATCTCCGCAGCAGTCTGTCCTGTGATGGCATAGTGAAAACGGTTTTGTATCATAGCATAGAATTCTCTTGTCGTCGGAGAGTTCTTGTCATAGTCGGTACTGCACTCTGCATAGATGTCAGTTATCTGTTGCCAGATACGACGCTCACTTGTACGAATAGAACGAATACGTTCAAGCAACTCACGGAAATAGTCCTTGCCAAACACCGCATTACCTTGCTTCAATCGCTCATCGTCCATTACAAAGCCTTTTTTGATATACTCATGGAGTATCTTTGTTGCCCATTGGCGGAAACGAGTGGCTTTCAGTGAAGAAACTCGATAACCTACGGCAATGATTGCATCAAGAGAGAAGAAATCCACTTTGTGAGTTTGTGTTTTTTCCTCAATTGCACCATGCTGAGTGGTTATTTCCATTTTGGAAACAACCACATCCTTATCCAACTCTCCCTCATCAAAGATGTTTTTTAAATGCTTGCTTATAGCAGGAACACCAACACCAAAGAGCTGTGCCATAGCCTTTTGCGTACACCAAAGAGTTTCGTCTTTTATGACAACTTGTACTTTGCCATCAGCATCGGGCATATTATAAAGAAGAAATTGTATCTCGTTACTCATAATTTATTGCTTTAGATGCAAATTTAGTGATTTATTTTTATAACGATGTGCCTATAGTGTAATCTTTAACAAGATATAACAAAAAGCGCTTGTGTTATGGCATGTAATCCTGTGAAAGAATGTAAAATGAAGCCTTATTTTTGCCAACCGATTCAATTTAGTTTGAAATTATGTTGGCAAAATGTTGGCAATTTCTAGAAACGAAAAATCCTAACTGCTTATAATCAAGCAGTTAGGATTTTCTTCGGTGCGCCTGATAGGACTCGAACCTACACGGCCTGAACCACTAGATCCTAAGTCTAGCGCGTCTACCAATTTCGCCACAAGCGCATTTGTGGGTGCAAAGATACAATAATAATTTGAATAAAAAGAAGAAAAATGAAAAAAATGATGGTTTTACTTGCTTTTTACGAGAAATAATGGTAATTTTGCAAACAGATATTGTTTTGTCTTTACTTTGCAAAAAACGAAGGCAGAACGGTAAGGACAGATAAAAACTATAATAACAGGAAAATGAAAAAAGTATGGGTTATGATGCTGGCTACATTGATGGTTTCTTCCACGATGATGGCTGGAAACGTGAAGAAATCAACTACTCTTCCTATTGAGGGAGAGGTAGTAAAGGCTTCTCATCCGATGATTCTGTATGTTGGGCGTGTGAGCTTTGCTAAGAATTCTGATGTAGCTAGTTTCAATTATCCGGGAACTACGATTGAGGCTAGTTTCCAAGGTTCTTCTCTGAAAATGCTGTGTCGCCCGAAGTCGGGATATTTCATGGCGCAGATTGATGGTTGCGAACCTTTCAAAGTGGGCTTTAATGCCGAACGCGATTCGGTTGTTACCCTGGCTGCGGCTTTGCCAAAGGGGGTGCATCATGCTAAGGTGATGTATGTGATAGAAGGTTTGTTCCGCAAACCGGAATTCAGGGGATTCGTACTTGATAAGGGATGTCATCTCGTTGAGGCTCCAGCTCTCCCGGACCGGAAGATTGAATTTGTCGGCAATTCCATCACCTGCGGTTATGGTGTAGAAAGCATCAGTAAGTCTGATCCTTTTGAAGATGAAACGGAGAACCATTGGCTTACTTATGCCAATATCGTAAGTGACAGTCTGAAGGCTCAGCATACTTCTATCTCCCGTAGTGGTATCGGTGTTTATCGCAACTATAATGGTCCGAAGACAGGTGATGCCGATAACATGCCTTGGCAATATGAATATACCTTATTTGACCAGCATGATGAAAAATGGGATTTTGCCAAGTATCAGCCTCAGTTAGTCTGTATCAATCTGGGTACGAACGATCTTTCTACCAGAAATTATGATATTCAACTCTACGAGAAGAACTATCGCATGTTTCTTAAAATGGTACGCAGCAAGTATCCTCATGCCAAGATTGTGATGTTGACAGGTCCGATGCTCGGCGAGAAGGAGAGTAGCAAGCAGCGAACAGTGCTTGATAGAATCTGTGCCGATGCCAATAAAACCGATAAGAATGTTTACCGTTTCGATTTCAGTTTCCAGAAAGGAGATTTAGGTTATGGCGCCAGCTGGCATCCTAGTATGTTGCAGCATCGGAAGATGGCAGCAGAATTACTTCCGTTCCTGAGAAAACTGATGAATTGGAATTAAATGAGACTGTATGTTTTCAAAACAAAATTATATGATAACAATGAATACAAAGAATCTATTATTGTTGGCATCTCTTACATTGGCGATGCCTCTGACAGCACAGACTCCGCAAGAGGATTTCAAGCGGGATATCACGCTCTCGGGTAGTAACTATGTAGCTTATCGTGGTCCGCAGAAGCAGTTGACTCCGGCTCCTAAGGGTTATAAACCTTTCTATCTGAGCCATTATGGCCGGCATGGTTCCCGCTATATGATTGGCAAGAAGGCTTATGATGTGCCTTATTTCTCTCTGCTCAAAGCGAAGCAGGAGGGCAAACTGACAGCTAAGGGCGAGGAAACGCTGGCTAAGGTGAAGATGATTCGTGAGGAGGCGAAGGGGCGCGATGGCGAACTGACTCCGCTCGGAGCTCTCCAGCATCAGGGTATTACCAGAAGAATGATGGAGCGCTTCCCTGAGATTTTTGCCGGTAATACGAATATCGAAGCCCGAAGTACTTTGGTAATCCGATGCATCCTCTCTATGGAGAACGGTTTGCAGCAGATGTTGCGTATCAATCCGAAACTTCATATCTTCCATGATGCCAGCGAGCATGATATGTATTATATGAACCAGGGCGACAGATACCTGGATAGCTTGAAGCATAGCGTGGGTATCAAGGTGGCACAGCAGGAATTTGCACAGAAGCACGTTAGCTATAGCCGTGTGATGCAGGAACTGTTCAACGACCCTGCCTGGGTGAAGCAGAATATCAACCAGAGTGACCTGAACAGAAAACTTTATGAGATGGCAAGCTCAATCCAAGGCACGGAACTGAGAGGCAAGGTTTCGCTCTATGACCTCTTTACTGAGGAGGAACTGTATCAGAACTGGCTGAATGCCAACATCTGGTGGCAGATGGCTTACGGCAACTCGCCTTATACGGGCAATGTGCAGCCATTCTCCCAGCGCAATCTCTTGAGAAACATCATCCAGAAGGCGGATAGCTGCATCGTCTTGCCGCATCCGGGAGCTACATTGAGATATGGACACGATACGATGGTTACTCCGCTTACCTGTTTGCTGGATTTGAATGGATATGGCGAAGAAATTAAGGATCCGGAGAAGATTGCTTCTCAATGGTGGGATTATAAGATTACTCCGATGGCTACGAACCTGCAGTTTGTTTTTTATAGAAACAAGGCGAATGATGTATTGGTAAAGGTGCTTTTGAATGAAGATGAGGCTACTTTGCCTATCAAGAGCGATGTGGCACCTTATTACCATTGGAATGACTTTAAGGAATACTGCCTGAAAAAGCTGGCGGGGTATAAAAGGTAAAAATGAAGGCTACTGACTGCTGGGGGACAGGCGATGGAATCGCCTGGAACGGGGGCAGGAGGGGGACTGGCTTCTTTTTTGCTGAACGCGAAAAGCTGAAACGCGAAACGCAAATGGCTAGATAATAAAAAAAGGGGCTTAAGCTTTTTGGACTTAAGCTCCTTTTTTATGATGGGCGCTTTCCTTGCGCTTTCTTTTGTACTTTCTTTGCGCTTTTTATTGCTTCGATAACCAGTCTTTATCCTTCTGGTCTTCTTCGAAATCTTTTTCAGAGAAGAGATTGGTCTGACCAGTCAGTTCGTCAATCACCTGTTGCTCGCTTTTGCCAGCATCCGGATCTAGGTTTTCACCTTCGTTCTCTGAGTCAGAACCATCCTGTTCCTCATCATTATCCTCAGAAGGAGGTTCTGGGAATCGGGTTGGTTCCAGTTCTTCTATGCTGTCAATCTTGAATGTCGTGAGGCGCTTACCCTTTGCCTTGAAGCTCTTCTGCGCAATGAACTGCTCGGCATCGATTTCTTCGGCAGGACGGATGGCATCCACACCGCCATAAGTAACCTTGATGCGTGGATAAACCGTATCGGTAAGCAAGATGAGCTTGCAGTTAGGGTTCTCTCCCATGAAATTCTGATGGCGCTTGGTGGCATCCATCGTGAATCGCTTGATGTATGGATATCCCTGATTGTCGGCATCGTAGAGGATAGCCGTCCAGATCTTGTGCTCATCCCATTTCTCTAAGCGGATGATGTTGTCCTCGTAGTGGTTGTTGACATCGAAATTGGTGATGTAGAATTCACCATTGTCGAGTACAACCAAGATTGAATCATCATCATTGAATTCGCCTAGGAAGCGGCCGTTCTCATCGTAGTTGATGCGGTTTACGTCTGGGTCGAACCAAACCTTTCTGCCTCCTAACGTGCTGTGGCCGTGACTCTTCAGACCGATACGGCGAATAGGGCGCTTGGTAAGGAGATTACCTTTGGCAGCACGTCCCTTGATCAGAATGTCTGAGAAATCCTTCTCCAGGAAGATGCTCTGGCGCTTCTTCGTCAGGTCGGGCTCCATCGTACACTTGATGATTTCTGCCTCTCCATTCGGATTGGCGGTGAAGTAGATGACGCGGCTGCCAGGTGTACCCTGGGTGATGTCATACAACTTGTCGCGGGTCATGGCGGTTACATTGAATCGCTTAATGAAGTAATCGCCTTGCTTGCCGTCGCGGTAAACACAGTTATAGATGGTGCGCTTGTCGTTCTTCTTGAATACCTGTACATGGAGGATATTCTTACCGACGAATATTTTGTCGGCTACCCTGGTGACTTTAAACTTACCATCCTTATAAAAGATGATGATGTCATCGAGGTCGGAGCAGTTGCATACGAATTCATCCTTCTTCAACCCTGTACCAACGAATCCTTCCTGACGGTTGATATAGAGTTTCTGGTTAGCCTCTACCACCTTAGTCACCTCAATGGTATCGAAGTTTCTGATTTCTGTTTTGCGAGGATGGTTCTTTCCATACTTGCCCTTGAGATATTCAAACCAGTTGATGGTTACATCGGTCATGTGAGCCAGGTCGTTCTCTATCTCAGCAAGTTCAGCCTTAATCTTCATCAGCAGTTCGTCTGCCTTATCCTTATTATATTTAAGGATTCGCTGCATCTTGATTTCCAGGAGTTTGAGAATGTCCTCACGGGTAATTTCCCGATGGAAGGCATATTCTACCATACCCTTACCGTCTACTTCGGCAGTAAAGAGTTTGTCCTTGAATGGTTCGAGTTTTGAATCGATGAAAGCAACAACCTCATCCTGACTCTTACTCTGCTCAAACTTTCGCTCCTTGTAGATGCGTTCCTCGATGAAAATCCGTTCGAGAGAAGAGAAGAAGAGCTGCTCCTCCAATTCACCCTTTCTGATCATCAGTTCCTTGCGCAGCAATCCCATAGTGCGGTCTACGCTGTGGCGCAACACATCGCTGATTGTGAGGAATACAGGCTTGTTGTCTTCGATGACACAGCAGTTGGGCGAGATGTTGATTTCGCAATCGCTGAAAGCGTAGAGTGCATCCATCGTTTTATCTGATGAGGTACCTGGTGCAAGATGCACAAGAATCTCAACATTTGCCGAAGTAACATCATCTACCTTGCGTGCCTTGATTTTACCCTTTTCTACCGCTTTGGTGATAGAGTCGATGAGGCTGCCTGTAGTCTTGCTGAATGGTATCTCACTGATAACAAGTGTCTTGTTGTCGAGTTTGTCAATCTTGGCTCTTACTTTCAATGCACCACCTCGCTGTCCATCATTGTATTTGCTTACGTCGATGGCACCGCCTGTAGGGAAGTCGGGATAGAGCTGGAATGGCTCGCCCTTGAGATAGTGGACGGCAGCATCGCAAATCTCATTGAAATTATGTGGCAAAACCTTACTGCTCAATCCCACGGCAATACCCTCGGCACCTTGTGCCAGGAGCAACGGGAATTTGGCAGGGAGCGTGATAGGCTCCTTGTTTCTGCCATCATAAGAGAGTTGCCAGTCGGTGGTCTTAGGATTGAAAACCACGTCGAGAGCAAACTTAGAGAGGCGTGCCTCGATGTATCGGGGAGCAGCAGCACGGTCGCCCGTAAGAATGTTTCCCCAGTTACCCTGCGTATCGATGAGCAGGTCTTTCTGTCCCATCTGTACCAAAGCATCACCGATAGACGCATCACCATGAGGGTGAAACTGCATGGTATGTCCCACGATATTGGCAACCTTGTTGTATCTTCCGTCGTCCATGCGCTTCATAGAGTGGAGGATGCGTCGCTGTACCGGTTTCAAACCATCCTCAATATGAGGAACGGCACGTTCGAGGATAACATACGATGCATAGTCGAGGAACCAGTTCTGATACATTCCGCTGAGGTGATGTACAGCAGAAGCATCGAATCGGTTCACCGGCTTATAATCGGAATGTTTTTCGGTCGAAATCTCCTCATTGGCATCTTCAGCAGCATCCTGTTCAGATTCTGCAGAAGAATTTTCCAAATTAGGAGAATTTTCCTCTTCAAGACCGTTTTTATCTTTAATTTCGTCGCTCATATATAGCTTTTAATACTTATTTTATTAATTTATGGCAAAAATACAACAATTTTTCGAGAAAAAAGAGTATCTTTGCCGAAAATTTGAAAAAAATAAGATTTAATCATGGCACAGGAAGATGTTTTTAAGAAAATTGTAAGCCATTGCAAGGAATATGGCTTCGTGTTCCCAAGTAGTGAAATTTATGATGGCTTGGCTGCCGTTTATGACTATGGTCAGAATGGTGTTGAGCTCAAAAACAATATCAAGCAGTACTGGTGGCAGAGTATGGTGTTGTTGCACGAGAACATTGTTGGTCTCGATGCAGCTATCTTCATGCACCCTACTGTATGGAAGGCATCTGGACACGTAGATGCTTTCAATGACCCATTGATTGATAACCGCGATTCAAAGAAGCGTTATCGTGCCGATGTGCTCATCGAGGATCACATGGCTAAGTATGAGGAGAAGATTGCCAAGGAGATTGCCAAGGCTAAGAAGCGTTTCGGCGATAGCTTTGATGAGGCTCAGTTCCGTGCAACTAATCCTCGCGTTCTGGAGAACCAGAAGAAGTTTGATGATCTCCATGCCCGCTATACTGAGGCTATGCAGGGTCCTAACCTGGAGATGCTGAAGCAGATTATCGAGGATGAGGGTATTGTCTGCCCTATCAGCGGTACCAAGAACTGGACAGACGTTCGCCAGTTCAACCTGATGTTCTCTACCCAGATGGGTGCTGCCAGCGATGCTACAAGCAAGGTATATCTCCGTCCTGAGACAGCTCAGGGTATCTTCGTAGATTACCTGAGTGTTCAGAAGACCGGCCGTATGAAGTTGCCATTCGGTATCTGCCAGATTGGTAAGGCTTTCCGTAACGAGGTTGTAGCCCGCCAGTTCGTATTCCGTATGCGTGAGTTCGAGCAGATGGAGATGCAGTTCTTCTGCCAGCCAGGTACTGAGATGAAGTGGTTTGAGTATTGGAAGAAGGTTCGTCTGGCTTGGCACGAGGCTCTCGGTATGGGTAATGAGAACTACCGTTACCACGATCACGAGAAGCTGGCTCACTATGCCAATGCTGCTACCGACATCGAGTTTAAGATGCCATTCGGTTTCAAGGAGGTAGAGGGTATCCACAGCCGTACCAATTTCGACCTTTCTCAGCACGAGAAGTACAGCGGCCGTTCTATCAAGTACTTCGATCCAGAGAAGAACGAGAGCTATGTACCTTACGATGTAGAGACATCTATCGGTGTAGACCGTATGTTCCTCAGCGTAATGTGCCACTCTTACTGCGAGGAGAAGCTGGAGAATGGCGAGACACGTGTTGTTTTGCGTTTGCCAGAGGCTTTGGCACCTGTTAAGTGTGCTGTGTTCCCATTGGATAAGAAGTATGGTTTGCCAGAGTTGGCTCACGAAATCGTTGACGAACTGAAGTTCCACTTCAATACTCACTATGGCGATCCTAAGGATTCTATCGGTAAGCGTTATCGCCGTCAGGATGCTATCGGTACTCCATTCTGTATCACCGTAGACCACGAGACTCCAAACGATCATAAGGTAACTCTGCGTTATCGTGATACCATGGAGCAGGAGCGCGTAGCTATCTCAGATCTTCGCAGCATCATCGAGGAGCGCGTAAGCATCACTAGCGTATTGAAGAAGCTTGGCAAGGAAATCAAGAACTTCTAATTAACCAAATACATTTAGATGAATCTTAAGAGTTTGAAATATTTCTTCTTCCTCATGATGGCAGTGATTACACTGTCATCATGTAGCGAAGATGATGCCACCACCGACGAGTATGCCAATTGGCAGGAGCGTAACGACAAGGCGTTCGCCGACACGCTGGCGTATGCCAAGGCACAGATTGCCGCTGGCAGTACCGAGTGGAAGGTGATACCCAACTATAGCCTTGCCAACCAGACGCCTACTAATATGGGCATCAATGGCAGCCAGGTGGTGCTCAAGTACAAGGACACCGACTATATTGTAGTGCATGTGCTCAACAAGGGCAATGGCAACGGGTCGCCCCTCTATACCGACTCCATCCAGGTGAGCTATCGGGGCAGGTTGATACCTACCGACTCTTATGCCACAGGTTATGTCTTTGACCAATCGTTCACCGGAACGTATGACGAGACGACGGCATTGCCTGTAAAAGCAAAGACCAATAAGGCCTCAAGTCAAAGCTCTGCCGGGTGGATAGATGGTTTTACCACAGCGTTGATGGCGATGCACCCTGGCGACCATTGGCAGGTGTTCATGCCAGCCGACTTGGCTTATGGCTCCTCGGGGAATGGTAGTGTTCCAGGCTATTCAATGCTCCGTTTTGAGATGGTGCTCAAGAGTTATAAGAGAGCTTCTGGCAAGAAGTGGATTACTAAATAATAAGAATAAAGATTTAGAGAAAAGTATGTGCATATGTTTGAAATGATATATGCACATATTTTTTTGTATGAGCGATATACGAGAAATTAATTTATGCTTTATAGCAAGAAGACAGATTATTTGATGGAGTCGATTCGCCTGGGTAGGGAGATGGATCGGCGCGAGAAACTCAATCTTATTGTAGGGTTGAGTATACCTTCTATGCTGGCTCAGATTTCTACGGTGATGATGTTCTTCATCGATGCTTCGATGGTGGGTCATCTGGGAGCAGAGGCTTCTGCCAGTATCGGATTGATTGAGTCAACTACCTGGCTTATAGGTAGCTTGCTCAGTGCGGCGGCTACTGGCTTTTCAGTACAGGTGGCTCATTTTATCGGAGCTAATGATTTTGCAAATGCCCGTCAGGTGTTTCGCCATGCGCTGATTTGCGGTGTGGCGTTCAGCATTTTTGTTTCTCTTCTCTGTGTCGGCATTCATTCTTATCTGCCTTATTGGCTGGGTGGAGGTGCCGATATTGCCACCAATTCCTCTCGCTATTTTCTGATATATGGTCTGGTACTTCCATTCGTTTTCCTTTATCATATATCCGAGATGATGCTGAAATCTGCGGGCAATATGCATACGCCTAGTGTGATGGCAGTATTGATCTGCATCTGCGATGTGATATTCAATTACCTGTTTATCTATATCCTGAAGTTGGGTGTTGTGGGGGCTGCCTTAGGAACGGCGATGGCTTATGTCTGCATCTCTCTGCCTAATCTTTATCTTGCAGGTTTCAGGAATAAGATACTGAATCTCCGTCAGGACCATGTCCGTTTCCGTTGGGTCAGGTCGTATGTTCATAATGCCTGTAAAATCAGCATTCCGATAGCCATACAGAACATATTGATGAGCGGGGCGCAGATAGTGAGTACCATGATTGTGGCACCTCTTGGCAATATAGCCATTGCTTCCCATTCTTTTGCTATTACGGCAGAGAGTCTTTGCTATATGCCGGGTTATGGTATTGGTGATGCGGCTACTACTCTGGTGGGACAGACGCATGGAGCTGGGCGAGTCGGGTTGTGCAAGAATTTTGCCTATATGACAGTAGGACTTGGAATGGCTGTGATGGCTGTGATGGGAGTGGTGATGTATGTCTTTGCTCCTGAGATGATTGGCGTTCTTTCTCCGGTAGAAAGCATCCGTGAGATGGGTACCATCTGTTTGCGCATCGAGGCTTTTGCTGAACCATTCTTTGCAGCCAGCATCGTGACCTATTGTGTTTGTGTAGGAGCGGGCGATACCAGGAAACCGGCGATGATCAATCTCGGTACCATGTGGCTGGTGCGCCTCACTCTGGCTTATGCGCTTTCCAAGAGCTATGGCTTGGAGGGAGTATGGATAGCGATGGCTACCGAACTCACTTTCAGGGGAATCCTCTTCCTTATCCGCCTCTTCAGAGGTTCATGGATGAAGAGTTTTCATGTAGGTTAGGATTGGTTTTCTGCCTCCAATGTTAGTTTTAGGTTAAGATTTGCATACATCGCGAAGATATTCTCTAAAATGTTTGCAAATCTTTTCTATTTTTCTTAATTTTGCATCGCAGACAGTAACCATGTCACTGGTTTTGTCGTTATATATAGGTGAACTTGTTAAGTAGCATGATATATATAATAAGGTATATAGAAAGAATGATATAGAAAACTATAAATATATAAATAATTAAAATCAGATGAAACTAAGAAAGATTTTTGCAGCAGTTGTGCTGTTCCTTTCTGCAGGTACAGCGATGGCACAGCAGATGCCAGCTATTCCGGTAGACAAGAATGTGAAGATAGGTCGTCTTGATAATGGATTGACTTACTACATTCGTCACAACAGTTATCCTGAGCATGTAGCCAGTTTCTACATCGCACAGAAAGTGGGTTCTATCAATGAGAATGATGACCAGCGCGGTTTGGCTCACCTCTTGGAGCACCTCGCCTTCAACGGTACCGATCACTTCAAAGGTAATTCCCTCCAGGATTACCTGCAGAGCATCGGCGTGGAGTATGGTAGAAATCTCAATGCCTATACCAGCGTAGAGAAAACCGTATATTACTTCACCGATGTACCTACTACCCGCCCTACAGCCGTAGATTCATGCATGCTCATCCTCAAGGATTGGAGCAACGGTATCTCTCTTACCAAGGAAGCCATCAATGACGAGCGCGATGTGGTACACAATGAGTACCGTATGCGTATCGTAGGTCAGCAGCGCATGATAGAGCGTTCACTTCCTAAGCTCTATCAGGGCGAAAAGTATGGCTACCGTTTCCCTATCGGTTTGATGAGCGTTATCGATGGTTGTAAGCCAGAAACTCTCCGTGCTTACTATCGCAAATGGTATCGCCCAGACAATCAGGCTATTATCATCGTGGGTGATGTAGATGTAAATCATATCGAAGCTAAGATCAAGGAACTCTTCTCCGGTATCAAGGTACCTAAGAATGCCGCTAAGGTTGAGAAGGTAGAAGTATCTGATAATGATTCTGCCATCTACGTTATCGACAAGGATAAGGAGCAGCAGGTTGATCTCTTCCAGGTTTATATGAAGCACAATGCTGTGCCAGATTCTCTGAAGGGCAATATGAGCTATCTCCTGAAGGGATACATGGATAACGTGATTTCTTCTATGATTGCTGCCCGTTATGCTGAGAAGGCATTGGAGCCAGACTGTCCATATCTCCAGGCAAATGCCGGTGATGGTTCATACCTGATTTCAAGCACTAAGGATGCTTTCACCCTTACCGGTGTGGCTAAGCCAGGAAAGATTAAGGAGGCTTATGCTGCTGTTCTCCGCGAGGCACAGCGTATGCATGAGTTCGGTTTCACAGCTACTGAGTATCAGCGTGCCAAGGATGAATTCATGAGCCAGGTTGACAAGGCTCTTGCCAACAAGGATAAGATGAAGAACGAGCAGTTTACCACCCAGTATGTGGATAACTTCACTTCTAACGAGCCTATCCCATCAGTAGAAGAGGAGAGCCAGATCTGGAAGATGGTAGTTCCAAACTTGCCTCTTGAGGTTATCAACAGCTATGCCAAGCAGTTGGTTTGCCAGAGCGATACCAACCTTGTATCATTGGTAATGATGCGCGAGCAGGCTGGTGCCGTTTATCCTACAGAGCAGGAACTTGCTGCCATCGTAAAGCAGGTACGTGCTGAGAAGCTCGAGGCTTATGTGGATAATGTTAAGCAGGAACCTCTCATCGCTCAGGCTCCTAAGGCTGGTAAAATTAAGAAGACTGTTGAGAACAAGAAGTTGGGCTTCAAGGAGTTGACTCTTTCTAATGGCGCTAAGGTGGTATTGAAGAAGACTGATTTCAAGGACAACGAGGTTGCTTTCGCTGCTTCAGCCAATGTGGGTTATTCTACTTTCGGCAAGGAAGACTTCCTGAATGCTGCATTTGCAGCAGATGTGCTCGATGCTAGTGGCCTTGGCGATTTCTCAAGCAATGAGCTTGATAAGGCTTTGGCAGGTAAGCAGGCTGGCGTTTCGTTCAGCTTCAGTCCTTTCAATCATGGTTTGAAGGGTAATTCTACTCCTAAGGACATCGAAACCCTGATGCAGCTCATCTATCTCAAGATGACCGCAGTAAGCAAGGACCAGAAGAGCTTCGACAATATGAAGAGTATGATGGCTACTGTTCTTGCCAACAAGAGCAACAACCCAAGCCTCGTATATCAGGATTCTGTTCAGAGCACCCTCTATTTGGGTAGCAAACTTGCCCGTGTGCCAGAGGCAAGCGATATAAAGGATATCAACTACGACCGTATCCTGGAGATTGGTAAGCAGTTCTACGGCAATGCCAAGGACTTCACCTTCTATTTCGTAGGTAACTATGATGAGAAGACTCTCCTCCCACTCATCGAGCAGTATATTGCCAGTCTGCCAAACAATGGCTTCAAGCTGAAGAACAAGCAGATTCCTTATGCTAATGGTAAGGTAAGCAATGTCTTTACCAAAGCAATGGAGAATCCACAGAACCAGGCAACAGAGATCTGGTATACCAAGGCTCCATTCACCTTGCAGTATATGGTTCTTGCTGATGTTTCAGCCCGCCTTTTGGAGATGAAGTATTTGCGTACTATCCGTGAGGAACTCAGCGCTGCTTATCATGCAGGTGCAAACTATGGTTTGCTTCGCGATTATGATAACAAGGCTGCCATCTCTATTTCTGCCGTGGCTCAGTTGAACCCAGAAAAGTCGGATATCGCTATTCCTTACTTCTTCAAGGGTATGGACGAGACCGTAGCCCAGCCAAATGCAGAAGACCTTCAGAAGGTAAAGGAGATTCTCCTGAAGCAGGCAGCTGTTAGCGAAAAGACTAATGGCTATTGGCTCGGTGCATTGAGCACATTCGAGCGTATGGGTGTTGATACTCATAGCGATTACAAGGAGATGGTGAAGAATCTGAAAGCATCTGAAATTTCAGACTTCCTGAAGAATGTCATCTTGAAGAGTGGTAATCACTTCGAGATTATCATGAAGGCAGTGAAGAACGAGAAGTAAAATTCCGGACTTGATATAATAAACGTAAAAATCCCGTTGTACAAGCCAGATGGCTGACAACGGGATTTTTACGTTTTTTTCTTTTCCCAAAATTTCTGAAACTCATCATTTAAGAGTCGTTTCGAAAAATCTCTCTTTTAAAAGAAAGGATGCGTCCTTATAAGAACTTCATCTTTTCCCCCTTTTACTTCGGGTCTTTGAAGGGGATTAACCTCTTCTCTTTGCCTTAGCAGCAAGAGCTTCACGGCGATCCTGAAGAATCTGTTGGCATCTATCGATAGCCTGATTCTGATTCTCTGAATTTACCTTAATTAAATCATTCATAACCTATTGATATTTGTTAACTGGTTGCAAAGATAGGGGTTTCTACCTATTTCTAGGTACAAAATGCATGAAAATACGTGTTTTATTCGTTATTTTTTGATTTATGTCAAAAAAACGTGCAATCGTTTGAACTGTTTTCCCCCTTTCTAACGATATTCTCCCTATATTGAATGATTTTTTCATTATCTTTTAAACGATTTGTCATCGCAATCGTCTATAATAACGTAAAAAAGTAGAAATAATGAGCTTTTAGGGAGATTCATACCGCAAAATAGGGATTTTTCTTATCATATTCCCGATTTTTTTGCGAACTTTGCACCCGAAAGAATGAAAAAGAAGTATTGGTATATATAAATAAGAGTGATAATAATAATATATAGAAAGCAATGAAAAAAGTATTTCTTTTGGCTGCCCTCGTGCTCGCATGCACAGCTGGCAGCAACGCAAGCGCTATGAACGAGGCAGCGCTCAATGCCTCAATGTCTGAGATGATGCCGGTTAAGAAAACGGCTAAGAAGACAACAAAGAAGACTTCTACAAAGAAGACAACTTCTACAGCATCTAGCACAGCATCTAATACGGCTGCAGCAAATACAGCAGCAACAACAAACAGCAATGCCGCTGCTTCTACCAGTGCAACCAGCAATGCAGGTTCTGCCGTAGCAGGTATCTTGGGTGCTGTACTGGGCGGAAACTCTAACAGCAGCAGCTCTGCAGGTAGCAGCATTATCAATGGCATTCTGAATAATGTAATCGGTTCAGGTACCTTCAGCAAGCAGGATCTCTGTGCCCATACCTGGAAGTACAGCAAGCCTGGATGCGCCTTTACTTCTGAGAATCTCCTGGCAAAGGCTGGCGGTGAGATTGCTGCCAACAAGGTAGAGGAGAAGTTGAGTGAGTATTACAGCAAATTTGGCTTCAGCGGCTCAAACACCTATTTCACCTTCAATACAGATGGTACTTTCACCTCAAAGATTGACGGCAAGTCATGGCAGGGTAATTATACTTTTGATGAGAAGACTCATGCCATTCAGATGAAGGGCTTGCTCTTGAGTATGTCGGGCTATGCTACCAAGACAACCAATGGCATCAGCCTGCTCTTCGACCAGAAGAAGTTGCTCAACCTCATCAAGACCATGGGTGCCCTCAAGGGCAGTTCTACCCTCAGCGCTATCGGTACTATCGCCAATAATTACGATGGTATGCGTGTAGGTTTCGAGATGACTAAGTAATTCAAGTTTCGCAAGTTCAGGAGTTAAAGGAGTTAAGGAGTTAAGGAGTTAAGACAATAGTCTTTTGGGCGTAGTTTTTAAGCAGCAAGACATACGTCTTAACTCCTTAACTTCCTTAACTCCTTAACTTCTTTAACTTCCTGATATGCGAAAGTTCAGTTGTTTATTTCACGCTCAGTTTCATTGTTTCTACATCTTTACTGTTGGCTCCTATCATAATCTGGAAGTCGCCAGGTTCTATGATGTGCTTCAGATCTGCGTTATAGAACTTGAGCATATCCGGAGTGATATCAAAGCTTACCTCCTTGCTCTCACCTACTGCCAGATGAATGCGCTGGAAACCTTTCAGCTCCTTTACAGGGCGGGAGATGCTGGCTACCATGTCGCGGATGTAGAGCTGCACAATCTCGTCGGCATCGCGGGAGCCATTGTTCTTAACGGTGACGCTGGCTGTAATCTTCTTGCCATCCTGCCATTCGGTAGCCTCCTCATTGCTGATGCCCGCCTCCTGGCTGCTCAGGCGGAAGTTGCCGTATGAAAAGTAGGTATAGCTCATGCCGAAACCGAAAGGATAGAGCGGACCATTGCTTACATCCAGACAGTTGCTGGCAAACTTGGCAAACATCTCATTATCGTCTGGTACCGGGCGACCGGTGTTCTGATGGTTGTAGTAGAGAGGCTCCTGGCCGGTAGTCTTAGGCATCGAAGTGGTGAGCTTACCCGATGGCGATTTGTCGCCAAAGATGACATCGCAGAGTGCATCGCCCATCTCTGAACCTCCAAACCATACATTCATGATGGCTGGTACATGCTGTTTCTCCCAAGTAAGAACCGTAGGACGGCCTGCAAAGTTGAGAAGCACTACCGGCTTGCCCGTCTTCAGGAGTTCGGCAAGCAGTTCGCGCTGTACATCCGGCATCTCCAGGTTGGTACGGCTACTGCATTCGCCACTCATGTCAGCACTTTCACCCATAGCACAAACTATCACGTCTGCCTCATTTGCAATCTTCAGCGCTTCTGCCTTCATTTCAGCCTCGTCGCCCCAGTTGATAGCCTTTCCTAATTCGCCGTTCTTCTGCATTTGTCTGTCTCGCCAGATATTGCATCCCTGTGCATATAATAATGTGGCTTTTCCGGCAAGTGCATGCTCCATCGCCTCCTTGATGGTGGTATATTTAGATGGTTCCTGAGCCACGCTCCATGTGCCGGCTATGTTGTTTCGGGTGTCGGCAAGCGGACCAATCAGGGCTATCTTTCCTTCCTTCTTCAGTGGCAGGATGCAGCCTTCGTTCTTCAGAAGCACGAAGGTCTCTGCAGCCACATCGCGGGCAGCCTGACGGTTCTCTGCGGTGTAAATCTCGCTCTTGCTGCGCTTGGTGTTACAGTAGCGGTAAGGGTCGCTGAACAGGCCCAGTTTATATTTCGCTTCCAGAATGCGGCGGCAGGCGATATTCACATCCTCCTCGCTCACCTTTCCTTCTGCTATGCTCTTTGCCAGATGCTTTACGAAGGCGTTGGAGCACATATCCATATCGGTACCAGCCTTCAGCGCCTGTTCTGAAGCCTCCTTGAGGTCTTTAGCCGTTCCGTGCTGCAGAATCTCGGCGATAGAAGCGTAATCGGTAACCACGAAACCGTTGAATCCCCACTGCTTTCTCAATACATCGGTCATCATCCATTTGTTGGCTGTAGCTGGTATGTAGTCGATGAGATTGAACGAAGACATCACGCTGCCTACGCCAGCCTTCACCACAGCCTCGTAAGGTGGCAGATACTGGTTCATCATGCGCACACGGCTCATATCTACCGTGTTGTATTCCTTCCCGCTCTCAACGCCTCCGTAGAGGGCAAAATGCTTCAGACACGCCATGATGCGGTTGGCTCTCAGAATCTCTTCTGTGCGCATATCCACGCCCTGGTAGCCCTGGGTCATCGCAGCTCCCATCACGCCGCTCAGATATGGATCCTCGCCATTTCCTTCGCTGATTCGTCCCCAGCGTGCATCGAGTGCGATGTCTACCATAGGAGAGAAAGTCCAGTTGATGCCGTCGGCACTGGCTTCTTTAGCCGATACTTCGCCCACTTTCTTCATCGCCTCGGTATCCCATGAGCAGGAGAGGGCGAGCGGGATAGGAAACATCGTTTCGTAGCCATGAATCACGTCCATACCTACGAGCAGCGGGATGCCCAGACGGCTGTTCTTGATGGCGATTTCCTGCAGTGCCTTGATTTTGTCGATGCCTTTGATGTTGAAAACTCCGCCCATGTTGCCTTGGGCGATGTCGCCACCTACCTGGGTGTCAAGTGCGCCACCGGTTGTGATGTCGCCAGCTACCATCAGGTTCAGCTGACCAATCTTTTCCTGTAGCGTCATCTTCGCCATCAGTTGGTCGATATACTCCTTCATGGGCAGAATCTTGCCTTTCTTGGTTGTGGCAGTTACTTTTTTCTTAGGGGCTGCCGTATGGGCGAAAGCAGGTGCTGCCATAGAACCAGCCAAAAGAAACGTGAGTGATAAAAGTGCTGTTCTCATTGTTTATTATGTTAATTGTTATTTTTGATGCTTATCTTCTGCAAAGATAATAAAAAAGATGATACGATGCGCGATACGAATGTTAAAATGTGGATGAAATTTTCTTTTTCAGATAGAAATGTATCTGATAATGAGATAGATAAGAAAAATCGGGGATATACAAAAAGTGGATGCGGTATAGACGAAAAATGCGAAGAAATCTGCATTTCTTCTATATCAGATTTTGTCGTTTCCGATTTTTTTATTACTTTTGCACGTGAAACCTCATGAAAATAAGTCAATCTTAACGAAATCAAGTTGATGTATCGCATAAATGAATTATGGGGAAAGGCATTCTTCTTCCTGCTCTTAGTCTTGATGCCTCTTTCTCTTTCAGCAAAAACAGCAGATAATATAGAGCAGCTTTTGCAGAGTCTGGACAATGCCATTGCCCATTCGGCTGATTATGTGAAGGTACGTGAAGCCCGCATTCGCGATTGGGAGCAGAAACTGAAGACCGCCAGGCGGCTAAGCAATAAGTATGATGCCTGCTTTGCGCTCTTTGAGGAATTCCGCTCCTATAAGAGCGATATGGCGCTGAAATATATCAGCCAGTGCATGGAACTTGCCATCAGAATGGGCGATAAGAAGAAAGAGGGAAATGCCAAGGCGCTGCTTGCTTTCCAGGAATCTACCACGGGCGATTATGCCGAATCGTACGACCTGCTGAAGTCTGTCAATATCGCTGATCTTGATGCTGAGGGCAAACGCAACTACCTCTGGGCCTGCCAGCACCTGTATGGTGAGATGGCATATTATTCCAACGTCCCTTCCTTGAAGAAATATTATACCGGCAAGCATAATGCCTATCAGGCTGCCATAGATAGTACTTTCAGCCATGATGATGACCTTTATCTGCAGATGCAGGAGGTGAGGGCACGCGATGCAGGCAATATGAAAGAGGCTTTGCGATTGAGCGATAAGCGGCTGGCGATGACTAAACCGGGCACTCATCAGTATGCCATCGTACAGTTTTATCGCGGCATGACCTACAATCAGTTTGGCGATGAAGAGCAGTTCCTGCGCTGTCTCCTGCGTTCTACCATCTGCGATGTACAGTTGGCTGTGATGGACCAGGGTTCTCTCTGGGAAGTTGCCAATCTGCTCAATGCCGATCCGGACCAACAGAAGCGCTCTCATGAGTATATCAAGTTTGCCTGGCAGTCGGCCACCATCTTCAATACGCCTAGCCGCAGCCGCCAGATCATGCCTGTGCTCACGCAGATTGAAGAGGGATATCAGAAAGAACTTTCGTCGAGCAACCAGCATCTGCGGCTCATGGTAGCGTTCTCAGTCCTGCTTCTCTTCGTGGTTATGCTCTTGCTCTACTATGTCAACAAGCAGCGCAAGCGCATTGCTGCGGCCCATCATAAGCAGAAGGAAACCAACCATGCTTTGCAGTTGGCTAATGAGCGTCTTAATGAGATGAATCATTCGCTCAACGAGATGAACCGTTCTCTCAATGAGATGAACCATTCGCTCAACGAGAGTAACAAGATGAAGGAAGTATATATTGGTCGATTCCTGCGCCTTTGTGCCATCTATGCCGACAAGATAGAGACCATGCGCAAGCGAGTAGTGAAACTGGTGAAGGCTAGAGAACTCAACAGGTTGCTGGAGCAGATGCAGGCTGGCGAGGCCTACATGGGCGAGCTGTATGAGTATTTTGATTCCGCCTTCCTGAAGCTCTTCCCTGACTTTGTTGAGGAGTTCAATGCCCTCTTGAAGCCTGAAGGGCGTATCGTGCTCGAAGATGACAGCCGTCTTTCTACCACCCTCCGTATCTTTGCCCTTATCCGTCTGGGCATCGAGGACAGTTCTAAGATTGCCGAGTTCCTTCACTATTCTGTGAACACTATCTATAATTATCGCGCCAAAATCAAGAATAGTGCCATCTGTGACAGAGAAGAGTTCGAGCAGCGTGTGAAGCTGATTGGCATGAAATAAGCCTTTCAGGGCGTGATGGGTGAAATGTGCTGCAAAGGTACAACATATTTCTGTTACCGCCAAAAATCGCGCCGCAGAGTTCTGTTAAACGAATTTAACACTCGCGTTTTTCCGAGCCAATAAAGCCTACTCATAGTTTCTCTCCTGCGAAAACTATGAGTTGGTAAGCAGATATCAATAAGTTTTACCGGAAGAGAAGATAGATTTGTTGATGAACGTATTTGGCTTCATCAGGTAGATAAATGAGGGAAAGCGTTACAGTGTGACAGTTGTGACAGTTTTCGGGGGTACCTTCCCCTTTTCCTCTATTTAGAGGTTACTTATATATTTATATATATATAAAAATATAAGTATATATATAATACTTACAGATTAATAGCTGTAGGAAGTGCAGATACCTACCCCTGAAAACTGTCACAACTGTCACAACTGTCACGCTGTAACGCTTTGTCTCTTTTTCCATAAGATTGTAGCAGCTCCCTAAAGTGGACACGAAAAATGATTATTAATTATTTATATTTTTAAAAGTACACATATCTATCAAATTTCGTTCATTTTCATTTGCAAAAGTAGACAATCTCATCCATATTTGCA
>NZ_CDRSSE010000053.1:0-23863 GCF_977051555.1 Segatella sp. | reverse complement strand
TTCATATAAGCGCTAGGATGCAGCGAACTGAATTTGCGCGGATTAGGAAGTGTGGCTGCTATCAGCGCACACTCGCCACGAAACAGATCTTTCGCTTTCTTGTCGAAATGATATTCTGCAACCGCATCCACACCATAGATACCCGGTCCCATCTCAATGCTGTTGAGATAAACCTCCATGATGCGCTGCTTGCTCCACATCATTTCGATGAGGAAGGTAAAGTAGACCTCAAATCCCTTGCGGGTCCATGAACGGCCAGGCCACAGGAAGACATTTTTAGCAGTCTGCTGACTGATGGTACTGGCTCCATGCACCTTTCCACCACGTGCATTATTCTTCGCCGCACTCTCGATGGCATTGAAGTCGAAACCGTGATGCTTCAGGAATCTCGCATCTTCGCTCGCCATTACCGCCACTGGCATGTGAGGCGAAATCTTATCCATCGAAACCCAATGATGATGCAGGGTAATACTCTCTCCATCAGCCACTTGCTGGAAGCATCGGATAAACATCAGAGGAGTGACATATACAGGAATGAACCTATATGCCACTACAGCAAGAATGGTGGTACTGAAAAACAGCACCACCACCCATTTTACTATATTCTTGATTTTCTTCAAAATCATCTATTTAGTTTTTTCCCTTCCGGGAGCATGAAAGTTATTACTTCAATGTACCATTGTTGGCTGCGTTAACCATAGCCTGGCTAGCGTACATATAGACCTCTACACGACGGTTCTGGGCGCAAGCAGCAGTAGTATTAACAACAGGGTTAGCAGAACCAAAACCCTGAACATTCTTTACCTGACGGCTGGTAACACCGCAAGAAGCGAGATAGTTGTAAACTGCCTCAGCACGCTTCTGGCTCAATGGCAAGTTGATACCATCATTACCAGTAGCATCAGTATAACCCTGGATAGAAACCTCACAGTCGGTATTGTTCTTCAATACACCGGCAAACTGAGCCAAATCAGTCTTTGCGCTGCTGCTGAGAGTAGAACCGTTAGTTGGGAAGAGGATACCAGAAGCAAATGTTACCTTAACGGCAGACAAGCCATTGGCATCTTTTACAGTCTCAACCTGTGCATTCTTCACCCGTTCAGCCTCAGCCTTCACCTTATCCATGTGCTTTCCGATGAGGTTACCAGCACCGCCACCAACAGCTGCACCAATAGCTGCACCTACGAGAGCACCTGTACCACGATGACTATTATTGAGCAAACCACCAACGATAGCACCCAGAGCAGCACCAGAACCGGCACCTACTGCTGTACCAGTCTTCTGATTGGTTCCACAACTTGAGAAAAGCAAGCACAAAGAGAGGCCTGCAACTGCAAAATTAGTCTTTTTCATTTTAAAATCTCCTATATTTATGTTATTTAATTGCAAAGATAACTCTTTTTTCTCCATAATGGAGAGTTTTCTAATATTTTTTTGTATTTTTGCATGCAAATTTAAGGGTATTTGTTGAAATAGAGCTAGGAAATCACCTATTTCGGGGTGGAAAATCCCTAAAAGTAGGATTTCAGACACCTGCTGACCGATAAACTGCCGGCAGCAGATGATGAAGGCTCATGCTTATACTTTAATATATATAACAGAAGAAATAAAAAACAAAATAAATAGAAAAAAGCAATATGGCTAAAGAACTCAAGAATTTAACCAAGCGCGCTGACAACTACAGTCAGTGGTACAATGATTTGGTAGTAAAGGCTGATCTCGCTGAGTTGTCACCAGTTCGTGGTTGTATGATTATCAAACCATACGGTTACGCTATCTGGGAGAAGATGCAGCAGCAGCTCGACAAGATGTTTAAGCAGACAGGTGTACAGAACGCATACTTCCCTCTCCTCATCCCGAAGAGTTTCTTCTCTCGTGAGGCTGAGCACGTGGCAGGTTTCGCCAAGGAGTGTGCCGTAGTTACCCACTACCGTCTCCGTTCTACAGAGGATGGCAAAGAGGTTGAGGTTGATCCTAACGCAAAGCTCGATGAGGAGCTTATCATCCGTCCTACTTCTGAGACCATCATCTGGAACACCTATAAGAACTGGATCCATTCATGGCGTGATCTTCCTATCCTCTGCAACCAGTGGTGTAACGTAATGCGTTGGGAGATGCGTACCCGTCCGTTCCTCCGTACTTCTGAGTTCCTCTGGCAGGAGGGTCATACTGCTCATGCCACTAAGGAAGAGGCTGAGGCAAAGGCTCAGGAGATGCTCAAGGTTTACGCTGATTTTGCAGAGAACTACATGGGCGTTCCTGTATTGCAGGGTGTGAAGAGTGAGACTGAGCGTTTCGCCGGTGCCCTGAACACTTATACCATCGAGGCAATGATGCAGGATGGCAAGGCTCTCCAGAGCGGTACTTCTCACTTCCTGGGTCAGAACTTCGCAAAGAGTTTCGATGTAACCTACTTGAACAAGGAGAACAAGCCTGAGTATGTATGGGCTACTTCATGGGGTGTTTCTACCCGACTGATGGGTGCCCTCATCATGGTTCACAGCGATGACAACGGCCTCGTATTGCCTCCAAAGCTGGCTCCTATCCAGGTGGTTATCGTTCCTATCAACAAGGGCGACGAGCAGTTGGCTCAGATTACTACTAAGTTGCAGCCTGTCATCAATCAGCTCCGCGAGTTGGGTATCACCGTGAAGTATGATGACAACCCTGCCAAGCGTCCTGGCTTCAAGTTCGCTGACTATGAGTTGAAGGGTGTTCCTGTACGTCTCGCTATGGGTGGCCGTGACTTGGAGAACAACACCATCGAGATTATGCGCCGTGATACCTTGGAGAAGGAGAACGTAAGCTTCGACGGCATCGTAGAGCGCGTAAAGAATATGTTGGAAGACATCCAGAAGAATATCTTCGAGAAGGCTCGTGCTTACCGTGATGCTCACGTTTACGAGTGCGACAACTACGAGGAGTTCAAGGAGCGTGTGAAGGACGGTGGTTTCTTCCTCTGCCATTGGGACGGTACAGCCGAGACCGAGGCAAAGATCAAGGAGGAGACTCAAGCTACCATCCGTTGCGTGCCTTTCGCTTACGAGCAGACTCCAGGTGTAGATATGGTAAGCGGCAAGCCAGCCGTAGCCCGTGTCATCATCGCAAGAAGCTATTAATATAAAAATATGAGGCAGTTGATACTATACATCCTTTTTTTGGTGTCCATGGTCTTCGCAGGCTATGGAGAGGTATCTGCTGCCTCTATTTCTTTTACTCCCGAGGATTCTTATACCGAAGATGTAAGCCATAAGAAAGATGGTTTGACAAAGGTTGAGTATGACAAGAGCCAGCCTGAGGCACAGCTTGAAAACGCCTCACAGCTTGCTTACCGCATCTGCAGCAGCCGTCCACAGCGCTTATTGCCAAGTGGCAATATGCACAACAGCCAGACTGCCAGTAGATTGCTTACAAATAGAATCCGTTATTTATCATCCCTTTTATCAGCTATAGAAGGTGGCATAGAGCCTTTCCGACAGGAAACAGCCCCAATCCACTTTGATGTCGCCAGCAAGTATTATGTCATTTGCCTGCGACGTCTGCTCTGTTAGTGCTTATTCTTTTCTCTTTTTACATTTCATATAGGTTTATCGCATCTTTCATAAGATGTGCGATAAGACTGCTTACACCCCTATTAAAAACAAAAAAAACAGTTCAATATATATTATTTTCAAGAATTAAGAATAAGCAAATAACAGTATAAAATTATGGCAAAGATTAATCATTTAGAGATGGGTGCTGATGTTTTGGCACTCCAGGATGTACAGGTAAAGAAAGGTTTCATGGGTTTGACAGTCAAGCTCATCTATCAACCTACCAACAGCGTGATTAAGATAAAAGAGAAGGAATATTCTGCAGAGGATGGAAGAAAGCTTGAGAACATCCTCAGCGCAGCCCCTCAGGATGTAGAAGCAGCTATCAGCAAATTCCCTGTTTCTGCCATCAGCATGGGTAATATGAAGTTACAGGCTTGCATCTCTGACGACCACCAGTTTGTTGCCACACAGCTCCTTGCCTTCAAGGATTTCGGTTACAAGCCGGTTACAGAGATGAAAACCTATACAGGAAAAACAGCCGAGGCTTTCGCTCAGTTGTTTTAGTTATATCACTTACTTTCGAGACAGGGGACAGAACAATTCCTCTGTCCCTTTTCTTTTATAGGATGAACGTTATTTGGAAGCAGGCGGTTCATTCCCCTCTTCCCAATTGCGGTAATGCTTAGGCGACAGACCGGTATGTTTCTTGAAGAAGGTTCCGAAGGCTGAAGCATTGGGAAAACTGAGTTCATTGGCTATCTGCTGTATCGTCTTTGTGGTGTTCTTCATCAGATAGATACTCCGGCGGATCATCGCCTTGAAAAGCAACTGCTGCACCGTCTGACCACAAACCGACTTGACCAATACCGACAGATATTTCGGTGTAAGACAGAGTTCGTCGGCATAGAATGCCACACTGCGCTCACGCATATAATTCTTCTCTATCAGCAGCACCAGCGACTCAAAGATGGCAATCTTCCGCTCCATCTCCTTGCCAGCAGCCTTAAACGATGCCGAGAAGATACTGCACAACCGGTACGTAATAGCCATCAGCAACAGTTTCTGCTCATGCACACAATAGGCATCCAGTTCGCCACTCTTCTCTTTTTCCTGCTCCAGCTTCCTCAGCATCAGGGCATAAGAAGTGAGCATATCCTCATAACCCGTCGTCCTTACATGGCAGGGTTTGGGATAAATCGTAGCATAGAGACGCATGGTAACCACGGTATTGCCCAACATGTGACGAATCTGTTCGGCACGGTAAAAAAGAAGGGTATATTTAAGGTTTTTGCCCGTTTCCTGCACATGAAACATCACTCCTTTAGAGAGGAAAACGGTCTCACCCTCAGATGCAACAAAGGATGTTCCGTCTACGCAGAAACGGAACATCCCCTGATGACAGATTACAATTCCGACATAGTCGGAGTAGAAAGGCTGCATCAACAGCTGAGGAAACTCCTGAGCCTCATATATGATGATATTATCTGTTATTTTCATGATGAATATGGGTCTGTTATCTTCAGATTTAAATGCGAAGATAACAAAAATATCTATTCATCAGATGAGCAGCCTGTATCTTTTATGATATTTTAGCACTCCCCTACCTTCTTCCCAGGGATTTCACATCTACATTCTTCAGCAGATATTCGCGCGTCAGTTCCCTGATATTGCGCTTGCGCCAAGGGATGACGAGCATCAATCCGGCACATAGCAGACAGCCATAGAAGGTCCAGCCTGCCATCTCCTTGATGCTCACCAGCGTGGCCGGTACCTGCACCTTTCCCTTCGTACTCATGGTAGCCATGTTCTGTGCCTCGGTTACACTCTTGCCCTGATATTGCATGCCTCTCACCGTCTGGTCGTATGTCTTCGCCGTCTCGATGCTCGTGCGGTCGTAATCCTGGGCAAAGCGGGTTACATAATACTGCTGTCTGTGCTGAAGCACATTGGTATAGAGCGCCGAACCGATACAAGGGGCAATGACCATACGAACGGTAAGCATGATGCAAACCCAGGTTGACATGAAACGGTAAGGCATGCGCTGGTTGGCTATCGTGGAGATGAGCGAATAGAGCAGCATCATTCCCGTAGAACGGATGATGATAGGCCATTTCATACGCTCATACATGCCGTCGTTCTGCACCTCGAAATACATAAAGAGGGCGTAACCTCCGATAAAGAGGAAACCCAGACAGTACATCCACTTCAGGTGAACATTCTTGGCTCGGGCGATGACGGCGAATATCAGTCCCACGGTATAGCCCACCATCACCCAGTTGCCCAAGGTAGCGTTCTGCCAGTTGTCTATCTTCATGCTCACATTGGTGAACACGTTGACAAACATGGCACTCGAATTGCAGACCATCAGCAGGAAGAAGAGCAGGATGCCGTAGTTGATGACTCTGAGCTGGAACACCTCCATGATGAAATAAGGTGAACGACGCGTCTTCTCCAGATAGATGAACAGAGCGGTGAAGATGAGACAGACCACCGAAGAGAAACGGATGGTAGGATCATCAAACCAGTCGAGCGTCTTGCCGAAAACCATGACGTAAGCAAACGAACAGAGCATGATGCTGAACACCGTGACATTGCCAAACTTCGACATCGTAATCGGGAACTTAGGCATCGGATACTTATGATAAGGCATGGTGAAGAACACGATGATGATGCCCGCCAGCATGAATGCCATCATGAAATGGTAAACATACTGCCACTCATAAGCATAGGCAAGCCATGCCGTAAGCCAGGTACCGAGCTGTCCGATAATCATGAAGAAGAGATAGATGACCGGCTGCGACACCATCTTCTCCGAATCTACCGCATCCCATGCTTCATCGGTGGTAGGCTCGCAGTCCGGAGTGATATTCCTCGTTGCCTCTATTCCGAAACCATATCTGATGAGCACGAAGAGATGTGCCATCAGCAACGTCTGACGGACAAAACCCATCAGCAGACTGCACAATCCGAGAATAAACAGCGAGTCGGTCTGGGCACACACGAAACTGAGGATAAAGAGAATGGAGAAGCCCACGATACACATCATCTTCTCTCTACGGATGCACACCAGCTCATAGAAGAACGGCGAGAAAGCCGCCATTCCTATCGAGGTGCAGAAACCCGCAAAGGCGATGTATTCCGACTGGATGCCGAGCCCGCTCATCATCTCGCCGCTGTTGGCAGAATAGACACCACTCATCGTAATCATCGGCACAAAGAGGATGATCATGAAGATGATGCCGAGCGGTTTGGGCACCCAATCATAAAACGGATAATTCTTATATTCTTCTTCCATATATTACTTCATTTCCATCTAGCTGTTTTTTACTTTCTCTGAGCCTTGACTACCACCATCATGCCCGCAGCAAGATGCTCATTATCCTCTTTGCTGAGGTTGTTGAAATCGATTCTTACAGGCACACGCTGTTGAATTTTGACAAAGTTGCCAGCCGAATTGTCGGTAGGTACCAGCGAATATTTCGAACCGGTAGCACCAGAAATGGCAGTAACCGTACCCTCAAACTCCTTGTTGCTGATGGCATCAACGGTCATACGCACCTTCTGTCCTACATAGAGATTCTCTATCTGGGTTTCCTTATAGTTGGCAATCACCCATTTGTTGTTGGTTGGGATGATATAGGTAATGGTGGTTCCGACATTCACCATCTGTCCTTCCTCGATAGAGCGGCGACCCAGTTTACCATCACAAGGAGCCACTACCACACAGTAAGAGAGGTTCAACTTTGCCATCTCTACGGCAGCCTCGGCACGTTCGATGGAGGCAGCCACATTCTGCTTGCGGGTAGTTACCTCGTTTACGCCCTTATAGGCAGCAGCCTGCTGCTTCTTTACTCCTTCGAGTTTCTTCTTGGTTGCAGCATATTCCACCTCCAGCTGTTCGAGCTGGATAGGAGTAGCCGCCTTCTTTTCTACCAGGTTGCGATAGCGCTCGCAGTCCTTGGCGAGCTTGGCAAGACGTACATTTATTTCATCGATAGATGCCTGATAGATGGAAGCGGATGTCTCGGTGGTCTGCTCTGTAGCGTTGATGACATTAGCTCCTGCCTTGGCATCCTTGAGGGCAGCTTCAGCCTCCATCAGACGGATACGATACTCACGGTCATCAAGCACGAGGAGTGTATCTCCCTTGTGTACTTCCTGATGTTCTCTGAAGCATACCTTGGCAATATAGCCGGATGCACGGAGATTCACCGGTGAGATATATTGCTCTATCTGAGCATCATTGCTCGTTTCGTTAGAGCTATAATCGAGGAAGAGGCATACAATCTTCCAGAGTCCGAAAGCCAGAATGGCAACACCGATCAGACTGGCGATAATCTGTCTTACGCGCTGCTTCTTCAGTTTCTTCATGGTTTCTTCGTGAGATACCTGTGTAGCCTCTGCTGTTTCTACATTTTTATTTTCGTTCTGTTCCATAGTTTTATTGTAATTTGGAATCAGGGAATATGAAGTTAACTTTTTTCATATCCCGTTTTCCTGTTTATATTTTATTTCTTAATGATTTATTCTTCTCCGTTATTTAGCAACCGAAATCTGGTTGAGCTGTCCAGTCAGCTTGAGCAGCGAGAGATTGGCAACCTTGTAGCGATAGTAGGCTGTGAGATAATTGTTCATTGCCTCGCTCATGCGCATCTCATCCTGTAGCACCGCTGTCATCGAAGCCACACCCTCCTTATACTGGTCGGCTGTTACGTTGTAAACATCCTGCGCCATGGTGTAATTATCAAACTGCTTCTTGTAGTTGCGCTGACTGTTGTTCACCTCGCTCACCGCATTCATATAGTTTGCCTGCAGTCCCTTCAGGGCATCCTCGTAACCGATGCGTGCATTCTCCTCCTCTATCTTCGCCTTTCTGATTTTAGAACGCTTTTCAAAGCCATCGAATACAGGCACTCTCAGTTGGATACCCAATCCGTTGGAACCATACCAGTGGTTCGACTCGCCCGAATGAATCCAGTGATCTATCCTATCGGTAAAGGCTGAATACATCAGGTTTCCGGTCAGCGAGAGCGATGGCAGATAACCGTCCTTCGCAAGTTTGGTCTGCTTCTGGGTGAGCTGTTTCTTCTGTTCCAGCAACTGGAGTTCGTAGAGTCCCGTATTCAGTCCGTCGGCCTTCACCATCTCTATCTTTCCCGGGTCTACGGCAGTCACCTTCATCTCCTTCTCGGCAGGATAATCTATCACATACTTGAGCATGGTATACTGCTGTTCGAGCATGGCGATGGCATTATCGCGCTGCACGGTGAGGTTCTCGATATTGAGATTCACTCGCTTCAGATCTACCTCCAGACTCATCTGGTTGTCATAGAATGCCTGGGTGATGTTTCTGAGTTCAACCAGTCGCTTGATGTTGTCGTCCGTCAGACGGATCTGCTCAGATGTGTTCTGCGCCATGTAATACATCTTGGCAGTCTGCACGATGAGGTCTTCACGCGCCTTCTCATAAGAGAGTTGGTTGAGTTTATCGGCAATCTTGGTGATGTCAATGGCGGTAAGAATCATCTGGTTATACAGTGGCATCTGCAGCTGCACTCCCGCCGAAGCATTATACTGCAACGTCTTGGTTACATTATAAGGTTTGCCGTAAGCCGAGCCGTCGGTAACCGAAACAGGCGGTGTAAAGTTGTCGTTGAGCTGAGCCACCGCATTGATCTGCGGATAGAGTTTAGCCTGATTTTCGCTGATAGCGTACTTTCCCTTAGCTATTTCGTTTCGGCTGCTCTGGAGCGACAGGTTGTTATCCACTGCCATCTGCAGGCACTGGCTGAGCGTAAGCGTCTCCTGTGCGCCAAGTGTATGGAAAGCTCCGAGCGCGAAACATAAGATGATTATTTTCTTCATTTCTTCTTAATGATTTCTATTGATTTACGTTTCATTCATTATCTGGGTGCAAAGGTACGGCTTTTCGGTGATAAAAGACTATTCACATCTTATCACAATATGTTCAAAATTTCCGAAAATAACAGGATATGGTTCAGTATCAGCCTCATCGGCCTACTGGCTTTCAGCTATACGCTTCTCCAGAATCTTCTTCAGGTTATCAGCAGAGCCCATTCCCAACTTCTTTCTGATGTTGGCCCGCTGGGTAGTGATGTTCGATTCCGACTTGTTGAGCAGCGTGCAAATCTCACTCAGCTTTCTGTTCTGCAGGATAAGGTAACAGATTTCCTGTTCAGAGGCACTCAACTCGGGAAAGACACGTTCTATGTTCTGTTTGCTCAATTCCCGGGTCTGGAGATATTGCATCACATTGTCTATGACATTCTTCTGCGAAGCCTCACCCAGAAGATCCAGCAAATGCGCGGTAAGTTTAACATCATGCCTTTCTTTCGCCAGAGCCACGTATGCCTTAATCTGCTTTTTGTTTATCTTCAGCACTTGGAGCAGTTCTTCCTCATCACGCTGCAACGTTCTGTTCGCATTGACAAGATACTCACCGTTTCTGGCAACAGCCAGACTCAGCACGCTGATAAAAAGCAATATGAGCATCATCATGAAGAAATAATCCATGAGCGATTCATCCCCCGTTACAATCACACTCAATATATAAACCCCAAAGGCTATTCCCACCAGCCAGCGTGTGAGACGCGCCTGATAAGCCGCCAGCGAGAAAAACATGTTGCCTGAAAGGATAAGCATATTGATGAGAATCACCATTCTGTTATCTTTCAGCGTAGGCATAAAGGCACTGTAGAGAATATCGGCTCCGATAAAGCACTGGGTGGCGATAGCGATACAAACGATTGCCCTCACCATTGGGATTTTCCCGAAGAGATAAGCCATGGAGGAGGATAACACGACAATCAGAAAAACGATGTTAGACACGGTAAAAAACGGATCAAAGGCTCCAGACAAGCCCAGGATATTTGACAGGATGCCCAAAGAGAGCATCACGGAGAAACACACAAGGATAGCTTGACGTTGGCGGTCCAAGTAATTAGCTTCTCTCTTCAGGAAAGAGAACCCTAACTGATGTATCTTAGATTTCTTTGCGTTCTTTTCTTTCATATTCATAATGGATAGATAAATCATTTCGTATTGACAGATGAGGCAGGTTTGCCCTGACTGACGAATCATTTCGCACAGACAGACAAATCGCTTTTTCTTCTTGCAAAAATAATAAAAATGATTGGTTTTGATGTATTTTGAGGGATATTTTTTTATAATTCCAGAAAAATCAGCATTTTTCAGTGTACTTTTCTCCCTGCCGAGAGTGGTTTTCCATTACTTTTGCATTTGAAAATTCAAATCATTTATCAATCATTTAATACTAATTACGTATGAAAAAGAATATCAATTTCAACAGTAAGCACATACAATGGTTTCTGTTTTTATGCTTAAGTTTCAGCTTCATATTCTGTATATTTCTGCTATCTTCGTGCAGCGATGATGACAGCCCAGAAGTAAACAATAAGGCGCACTATCAGGACGTACCAGCCAGTCTGCTGACCGATACCAAGAAACTGAAGATGGTCCGGTCTATCCAGGACTTGAAAGACGGAAGATTCTTCTATCTTGACTATACGGAGGATTACAAACTCTCTACCATATCAGGCTATAATCTTACCGACAACACCCAACTGATTGGTGCCGTATTGAAAACCCTCTGCGACAAAACACCATCCTGGCTCAAGACAAGAGTCAAGCTGGATGCAGGCTGCAGTGCCTTTGCTGTTACGACACCCGATACAGGTGATTACCTGATGGGGCGCAACTTTGACTACTCTCACGATAATGAACCGATTGCAGCAGCCCTGGTTCGCACGGCTCCAGAAGGTGGACTGAAATCCATCAGCATGGTGGATGCCTACTGGATAGGTTACCGCCAGGATCTGTGGCATTACATTCTATATAACAAGGAACAGTTTGAGAAGTATAAGACACAAGACCTGTCCTATATCATGGCATTTCCATATCTTCTGATGGACGGCATGAACGAGGCTGGCTTTGCCGTATCCGTACTCCATCTCGACGGCAAGCCAACCCAGCAGGCTAGCACAGGAAAGAAGTTGACAACAACAGTTGCCTTACGTATAATGCTGGATCATGCCAAGACGGTAGATGAAGCTCTCAAGATTCTGGACGGATATGATCTCTGGATACCGGACGGCGACGGCAACTATCATTTCTACATGGCAGATGCCACGGGCCGTTATGCCATCGTAGAATTCGTATATGACAAGGATCACCAAAGCAAGATTTTCATCGACGATGAATATACGGGTGAAGACGGAAAGACTCATTTCAAATATCCTGACGTATTGCCAAACACCCGCGAGGTGATAGAAAAGCGCTATGCCAGCAACTTCTATGTATCTGAAACCATGGCATGTTCAGATAAAGGTCCGAAACTCTCGAACCACGGCAAGACCCGCTACGACATGATGGAATTCGTTCTGAAACAGAACAGCAACCAGTTGTCAGAGGAAGGTGCCATGAATCTGCTCAATGGTGTGAGTCAGGCAGAAACTCCCGGCAATCCAACGAGCCATACCCAGTGGTCGGTGGTATACAATCTCTCCCAGCGCAAGGCAACCATCTGCGTGAACAGAGATTACAAGAACAAGTTTACGTTCTATGCAAAATAATACATTAACTGATAAATGGACAAGATTATGAAAAAAGTAACATTATTTTTAAACAAGGCTACTTACTTGGTGATGCTTCTCATAGCTTCGCTGACTATGTTTACAGGCTGTTCGGATGATGACAAAACGTCTTCAGCGGAAAACTTTCCACCATCAGATGAAGAAACCCATTTCAACAGCGCTATAACTGGTGTTCAATATAAGGGCAATACTGTAATGCTGGGATTGGTCGAAAAGGCTGAAATGACGAAAGCCTGTAAACTCCTCTTCCCTAACAGACAAGCCACGGTTTCGGAATCAACCGACCTGCTGATTATCCCTGCCGGGAATAAATACCAGAAGGAAGCTGAGCAAGTTATGGAGCAGGGCGGAATTGTAGCAACCTACCAGCCTTCTGATGATATTCTGCTATCGGCTACGGACGGTCAGGGGTATAGCTACAAGGTATATGAACCTAACCTGGACGAGGTATTCGTTGACAACAGCCAGGAAGCGGCTGAAACCCAATCATATACCAATCTGTTTGATGACGTGGAATGGAATCAGCCAGAACTGCAGGAAGAAGACCTGAATAATGACGGCTCCGGTGATGAGATGGCCGACATGGATGCTGTAGACCCAGAACTTGGGGACAACGACATCTATACCTATCTGAACGGATGGGTAGCAGATATGAACAAATACGAAGAAAAGAAAGTAGAAAATTCAAATGGTGATGATGACCTCAGCAAGGATTTTACCCAGTACCATTATGGTGTGACCTATACTTATGATGACATTAAAAAGGAAGTTCGCCATCTGAAAATGTCGAAACGGGATTATATTGAAGGCAGCGGAGCCATCAATGCTTCATTTGACATCTATCAGGTTCATTGCTATGAGGGCCAGGCTGGTTCAGGCGATTATTATATCGTAAACATGTCATCAAGCGTAAGCAATAAAGACATGTACAAGGGTAAATGGTGGAACAGACACGGAGGTTCGTATGTACGTATTTGCGGTTTCTACGGCAAAGCATTCGCCATGGAATGTATCCCGTTGAAATGTGAGAAAAAGGATGGCAAAAAGGTATATACGGAATTGGGTACAGACGATATATATTTTACAGCGAGCGGAACACCTAGTCCACAAACAACGATTAACCAGGTTACCTATACCTCTTCTCATACTCATGGTGTAGAAGCTGGGCTATCCGTAGCAGCAGGAGCCAAGGGAGACATCCCATATGCTGAAGCAAAATACACCATGAAGGCTGGATGGTCATGGACTCACTCCAAGACCTATACCATTAACGACATGGACATCAAGAATACGCAGAGGAAGAACATTGCAGCCTATGAGCTGGTATTCAAGAACCTGCCATATTTCAGATGGAAAAGTTCCCGTGGATTTGAGGAAGGAAATTCCAACATATATAGAGCTACTGCCGAAGTGAATGCTGCATGGGCATGGTATATGCCAAAAATGAAAGACAATTCGGATGAATCACCTATAGCCATAAGGTTTATCGCTAGACCAACCTATGGTGCCATGAGTTTTGTCTCAACCAAAGCAGATCTTCATACATTCACCTATACAGACATAGGTAATGTTAATTACGTCATCGACCTGCAACCTTTCACACGAGATCGCTATGCACCGCTTCAGTTCACAAACAATCTGAACGACAATGTTGCCATCTCAAAGGTTGAGATTTACAAGAAGGGAGAAAAGAAAGCTATCTGGAGCTATAAATCTACCCTGCAGAATGGTTCCAGCATTACAACTCCACCATTGAGAATAGCAGATAATTACGAGGTTGAGTTTACCACAGTAAATGGCAAAACCTATAAATACAATAAGTACAATCAGGTATTGTCTCTCCAATGGGATATCTCTAACATCGATTGTAACAAGATTTATGCAAAAGAAGATTTTGCCGGGAAATAAAATAAAAGAAAAATAGGTCTAGCTACACCGCGATTTGCGGGGTCGCTAGACCTATCTTCTTATAGTTCTTCCTTCAGTTCATTATACAAGTCCACAGGACCTAAGTGCCAATATTTGGTACTTTCTGTAGACAGCTTTTTATATAGTTGTGAATGATATATACGATTGATGGCATCTGTAAGACTTATACCCTTGTCTTGCGAGAGCCAAGGAGCAAGCCATCCAATCTTCAATGGCAACAACATATAAAGATTGTCTTGTGTTATTTTTGCACTCATAACTGTATGATTTCTGATTCAACAAATTTAATGGCAAGCAATGACTTCTCTGTATGGAAAAGATACTGGTCAACCAATTTATAAGTTTTCAACTCTTGAATGAGAGTAGGCAAACTGATAATGCCGCCTTCATAGAGTGCGAATTGGGTGTAAATACTTCCATGATATATTTTGCTCATTTACTTCTTTCGTTTATCATTTTGTCAATTTCTTCTATCAGCCACTGACCACCTTGTGTATGAAGCACTTCATAGAACTCACAGAAATGCTCAGCTATGCCATACTGTTCAAACAAATTCACTACATCTTCTGTAGACATATTCTTTGCCTTAGCATATTGTTCTATGCAGAATGACACAAATACAGCCTTGCCTTGTATTTCTTTATTCATTATTATTCTCCTTTCTGTGGCTCTGCCACACATAGTTGATTTTACATGGGCTTTCTCTAATAAGAATACCCCCTCAGCTCTATCTATACCTTTCTAATGATCGCATAACTGTTTTATACACAGTTTGAGGAGACTGCTTATAATGCATTACGGCTGAAATTATTATGGAATCACCTTTCACTACATAATAGAGCACATTAGGGAATAGCTGCAAATGTCTAACTGTAAATTGAGAATCTGACAAATCAGAATCTAATATGCCACGATTTGGATTTCTCAGTAAACTATTAACATTAGCATCGAACTTATCAAACACTTTTCTTGCTGTTATAGAACCATATTCTGTTTCTACGAAATCTAAAACATCGTTCAATTGTCTTGAAGCAAGCAATGACCATTCTATTTCCATCCTCGTTCCGCTTTTATACGACTCATTAATTCTGAATGGGAAATGGTATTACCATTATCATGATCCTTTAATGCCATCTCCACACTAGCTGCCAAGGCTTCACGAGGAATCTCGTTCACAAAAGCATCTATCTCATCAGACTCAGGAACGACATAAGGATTTACCTTATCCATTGTTGTATAAAGCAATGTAATAAGCTCATTCTTGTCATCGTCACTCCAGTTTTTCACTTCATTCCAAACAGGAGTCGATGTTATATTGCTATAATCTGATAGTTTCATAATTATCTCTATTTTAAAACCTTTCTGCAAAAATACGGTAATTATCTGATAATTCAAAGAATATTCGATATTTTAACACAAAAATGTATCACAAAGTATTTGCTTATCCAGAAGAGAACAAACGAAGAATGGCGAAACCAGCAGACTGTCAGCCTACTCATTTCGCCATTTACATATTTATCTATCTCGCAAAAAGATGATTTAGTCTTCATCAGCAAACTCATTCAGAGTATATGCGCTGCTGCCATCGAAACAATGGGTACATACCTGACACTTTGGAAGGCCGATAGCCTCTACCAGCTGCTCGATGGTGTTGAACTTCAGGGAAGTCAAGCCCAACTGGCTGGCAATCTCATCTACCATTCTCTTATACTCAGGAGAACCGGTGGTAGCGTATTTCTCAAGATTCTTGTTGGCATCGCCCTCAAACTTCTCGATGATGCGGCGGGTAATCAGCTCCATATCACTCTTGGAAGAAGTGAAGTTGATGAACGGACAGCCGTATACCAACGGAGGACAGGCTATACGCATGTGGCACTCCTTCAAGCCAGCCTGGTCGAAAAGCACCTTCACATTGTCGCGAAGCTGGGTACCACGAACAATACTGTCATCGCAGAATAATACACGCTTGCCCTTCAGCATCGCCTTGTTAGGAATCAGCTTCATCTTGGCTACCAATGAACGCATGCTCTGGTTGCTAGGTGTAAAACTGCGAGGCCATGTAGGAGTATACTTGGCAATGCAGCGCTGGTAAGGCACACCCTTTCCGGCAGCATAACCCATCGCCATACCCGTACCTGAATCAGGAATACCGCTGCAGCAGTCTACCTCTACATCATCAGTCTTGGCGAGATTGAAGCCGTTGGTAAAACGCGCCTCCTCTACATTCTTGCCCTCGTAGGTAGATGTAGGGAATCCGTAGTAAACCCAGAGGAAAGAGCAAACCTGCATCTTCTTGTTGGCAGGACGGATCTGCTCCATCTTGTCGGCTGTAATCTTCACGATTTCGCCCGGTCCTATCTCATATTCTGTTTCATAATCAAGATTAGGGAACGAGGTGGTTTCGCTGGAAGCCGCATAGGCACCTTCCTTCTTGCCGATGATGATTGGAGTACGTCCCCAACTGTCACGCGCACAGATGATGCCATCCTCGGTAAGGATCATCATGGTGCAGGAACCTTTGATGTGATGAAAAACGTTTTCGATACCTTCTCTGAAGGTTTTACCCTGAATAATGAGCAGAGCCACCAACTCAGTAGGATTGGTACTACCCGAAGACATCTCTGCAAAGTGCATGTTCTTTTCGAGCAGAAGCTGAGTAAGTTCATCCTTGTTTACTATCTTAGCTACTGTGCAAATGGCAAAGCGGCCAAGATGAGAGTTCATGATAAGTGGCTGGGCATCAGTATCGCTAATCACGCCGATACCCGATGTAGCTCCTTCAAACTTGTTGAGTGTAGGTTCAAACTTCGTTCTGAAGTATGAACTTTCCAGATTGTGAATAGAGCGCACGAAGCCCTTCTCACTACTGTAGGTTGCCAAACCGCCCCGGCGTGTGCCGAGATGTGAGTTGTAATCTGTGCCGTAAAAGAGATCAGCGACACAGCTTTTCTTGGAAATAGTTCCGAAAATGCCTCCCATAAGAGTATAATTCTATGTTATAATTTTGTAATATGGATGCAAAGGTAAATAAAAAACAGAAAATATGCAAGACTTTTTGCTTTTTTTCATAAAAACATGATAAAGAGGATAATATGCTACCCAATTTCCGGTAAAAGAAACGCAACTGAAATGAAAAACGCTCCGGCAATAATTACCGGAGCGCCATGATATGATTTCCTATGAAATTAATCCAACTTCAGGCTCTTCTTGATAGCCTCGATCTTATCCATTGCAGCAGCTGTGCAGCGGTTGTAGCAGCCAGCGCACTTGAATGAAGGATCCTTAACCTCAATATAGAACTTGATTTTAGGCTCTGTACCCGATGGGCGAACACTTACCTTGGTGTTGTCATCGCAGAACCACTGGAGTACATTGCTTGTAGCAGGCATATCGAGCTTCTCTACTGTGCCGTCTGCATGCTTAGCCTCCAGGCTCTGGTAGTCCTTCCAGGTAACCACCTTGCTGCCACCCAACTCCTGTGGAGGGTTAGCACGGAAGTCTGCCATCATCTGCTTAATCTCGTCAGCACCCGTCTTACCTGGGCGAACTACGTTAACAGTAAACTCCTTGCTGAAGCCATACTCTGCGTAAATCTGCATCAGGAGGTCGTAGAGAGTCTTGCCCTGATCCTTAGCCCATGCTGCAATCTCGCAGATGAGACAGATAGATGCAGGAGCATCCTTATCGCGCACCTTATCGTATGGCAAGAAACCGAAGCTCTCCTCACCACCACCGATGTACTGCTGCTTGCCCTCAGAGATAGCAATCTCGCGTGCAATCCACTTGAAACCGGTGTAGCAGTCGCGCAACTCTACGTTGTTCTTCTTGGCAATCTCAGCGATAACCTCTGTTGTTACGATGGTCTTTACGAGGAAGTCTGTTGGCTTCAACTTGCCCAACTTCTTCTTGTTCTCGATGATATAGTAGCAGAACATCATGGCTGTCTGGTTACCATTGATAATCATCCACTCACCCTTGTCATCACGGCATACGATAGCAAGGCGGTCAGCATCTGGGTCGGTAGCTACCACGAGATCAGCGTTCAACTTGGTACCGAGCTTCATACCGAGGGTCATAGCCTCTGCATTCTCTGGGTTAGGAGAAACCACTGTTGGGAAGTTGCCATCTACAACCATCTGCTCAGGAACTACATTGATGTTCTGGAAGCCCCAAGAACGCAGACAGAGAGGAACGATGACACGACCTGTACCGTGCATAGCAGAGTAAACGATGTTGAGGTCTTTCTGGCGGTTGATGACATTCTGGTCAATCATAGCAGAATGAACGGCTGTCATGTAGTCGTAATCCATCTCACCACCGATAATCTTGATCAAATCCCAGTTAGCCTCAAACTTCACCTGGTCGATAGTAACCTTGTTTACCTCCTCGATGATACCTGTATCGTGTGGAGCCAGAACCTGAGCACCATCGCTCCAGTAAGCCTTGTAGCCGTTGTACTCCTTAGGGTTATGAGAAGCAGTTACGTTGACACCAGCCTTTGCACCGAGCTCACGGATAGCGAAAGAAATCTCTGGTGTAGGACGGAGGCTCTCGAAGAGATAAGCCTTGATGCCATTGGCAGAGAAGATAGCTGCTACAGTCTCAGCAAAGAGACGGGAGTTGTTACGGCAGTCGTGACCAACTACTACAGAAAGGTTCTCCTCGCCTGGGAAAGCCTTGAGGATGTAGTTAGCAAAGCCCTGGGTAGCCATACCAACGATATACTTGTTCATGCGGTTGGTACCTGCGCCCATGATACCGCGCAAACCACCAGTACCGAACTCCAAGTTCTGATAGAATGCATCAACGAGGGCTGACTTATCCTCTGCGTCGAGCATTGCCTTTACTTCTTTACGAGTTTCTTCGTCAAAAGCAGGTGTGAGCCACTGCTGTGCTCTTTCTTCACACTGCTTGATCAATTCTGCGTTATTAGCCATAGTTTGATTATATTATGTAATTAATTAATTCTTATCGAGAATGATGTGCACGAAAACAATGCAATATATCTCTTTTTGCGTACAAAGTTATATAAAATATTTGATAAACCAAACATGTTTGAAGTTTTTTTTGTATTTTTGCACTTTGAAATGGAATTGGAAATAGAATATGGCTAATATTTAGCAATATTATATTGGTAAGATTGCAAAAGTTGAATAAACAAAATATAAAACAATAGAATATGGAAGTATATTACACAGGCGTCATCATCGCCGTATCCACCTTTTTAATAATAGGTATCTTTCACCCTATCGTCATGAAGACGGAATATTATACGGGCACCCGCTATTGGTGGGTTTTCCTCGTTGCAGGCATCATCTGCATCGGAGCTGCCTTCCTGGTTGCCAACGTGCTCTTCTCTGCCATACTGGGCGTAGTAGGTGCTTCATGCCTTTGGAGCATCGGCGAACTCTTCGAACAGAGACAACGCTGCGAGAAAGGCTGGTTCCCGAAGAATCCGAAAAGAATAGGAACAGGATATTACAGGGACGAAGCGAAGAACGAAAAGTAAAGAACGAAGAAACAACGTTCGACGAACGAAGTGAAAGTCAATTCAAGTGTAAAGTGTATAGGAAGAAAACGCCAACGAAATGAAGACAGAACTCATTCTGGTCGGAAAGACCGTAAACAAGCATTTCATTGCGGGCATCAAGGATTATGCCGAGCGCATCACCCATTACATGCCTTTCAATATAACAACCATTCCTGAACTCAAGAACACCAAGAGTCTCAGCGAACAGCAGCAGAAGGACCGGGAAGGAGAACTGATTCTGAAACTCCTCCAGCCTTCAGATACGGTGGTGCTGATGGATGAACATGGACAGGAATTCCGAAGCATCGAGTTTGCGAAGTGGATAGAAAGGAAACAGGCCACAGCAAGAAGGCTTGTCTTTATCATCGGCGGCCCCTACGGCTTTTCACAGTCTGTCTACGACCGCGCCAACGAGAAGATCTCCCTCTCCAAGATGACCTTCTCTCATCAGATGGTTCGCCTTATCTTCACCGAGGCGCTCTATCGCGCATGTACTATCATAAAAGGTGAACCTTACCACCACGAGTAAAGGTAAAAGGGTAAAAAAGTAAAAAGGTAAAAAATGGGAAAAGAAAAATATATAGAAATAAAAGGAGCGAGAGCCAACAACCTCAAGAATATCGATGTGAAGATACCTCAGGGCAAGTTTGTTGCCATTACGGGTGTCTCCGGATCGGGAAAATCATCGTTGGCTTTTGATACCTTATATGCTGAGGGCCAGCGCCGCTATGTGGAGTCGCTCTCGTCATACGCACGCCAGTTTCTGGGACGTATGAGCAAACCGGAATGTGATTTCATCAAGGGATTGCCACCAGCCATCGCCATCGAACAGAAGGTGATTTCGCGCAACCCACGCTCTACCGTGGGCACCAACACCGAAATCTACGAATACCTGCGACTGCTCTACGCACGCATCGGCAAAACCTATTCGCCTATCAGCGGACAGGAGGTGAAACGCCATACTACCGAAGATGTACTCGCCTGTACCCGACAGTATTCCAAGGGCACCCGATTCGTCATCCTCGCCCCTATCCACGTCATCGAAGGGCGCAGTCTGGGCAAACAGCTGGAGATGTACAACCAGGAAGGTTACGCGCGTATATATATAAAAGGTGAATTCGTACGCATCGAAGACTTCATGGAGCAGGCGGATAAGGAACTGCTGGAAGTAAGCGGCGACAAACTGAGAAAGAGAATGCAGCAGAAGGATGAAGAAATCTTCCTGGTCATCGACCGTGCTTCGGTAAGCGATGAGAAGGATGATATCAGCCGACTGATGGATTCTGCCGAAACTGCCTTCTATGAGGGCGA
Source organism: Segatella sp. (assembly GCF_977051555.1). Taxonomy (NCBI): domain Bacteria; kingdom Pseudomonadati; phylum Bacteroidota; class Bacteroidia; order Bacteroidales; family Prevotellaceae; genus Segatella; species Segatella sp. The sequence continues at coordinate 2,924 of NZ_CDRSSE010000053.1, read as the reverse complement.
TGGTGCCTGCCGCCTCGTCTTCCTGCCAAGCAATATCTGTTACGACTTCTCTACACGGTTCGAAGCTGACGGCATGCAGTTTGAAGAGCCATCCGACAACATGTTTGCCTTCAACTCCCCTCTCGGAGCCTGCCCTACCTGCGAAGGTTTCGGCAGCATAATAGGTATCGACGAGAAACTCGTCATCCCAAACACTTCGATGAGCGTCTATGACGGATGTGTGGTTTGCTGGCGAGGCGAAAAGATGGGTCTGTGGCTCAAGGAATTCATCCGCAGAGCTGCAGAATACGACTTCCCTATCTTCAAGCCTTATTTCGAACTGACTCAGCAGCAGAAGGACTGGCTGTGGCACGGTCTGCCTGGCGAGAAGAAACGTAAACAGCAGGAAAGGGTGAGCATCGATGAGTTCTTCAGAATGGTAAAGGAGAACCAGTACAAGATACAATACCGCGTGATGCTGAGCCGATTCCGTGGAAAGACGATTTGTCCTGACTGCCATGGTACCCGACTCAAGAAGGAAGCCAACTATGTGAAGATTGGCGGAAAGAGCATCACCGAACTGGTTGAGATGTCGATTGTAAACCTTAGCGAATGGTTCAAGAAACTGGAACTCTCGGAGCATGAGAAGGAAATCAGCAAGCGTCTGCTCACCGAAATCACCCACCGCCTGCAGTTTCTCCTGGATGTTGGTCTGGGGTATCTTACGCTCAACCGACTCTCCAACACCCTCTCCGGCGGTGAGAGTCAGCGCATCAACCTGACCACCAACCTGGGCTCATCGCTCGTAGGTAGCGTATATATCCTCGACGAACCTAGTATCGGACTCCATAGCCGCGATACCGCCCGACTGATTAAGGTGCTGAAAGAACTGCAGCAACTGGGCAATACGGTGGTTGTGGTAGAACACGACGAAGAGATTATGCGGGCAGCCGACTATCTCATCGATATCGGTCCCGATGCCGGCAGACTGGGCGGAAGAGTGGTCTACGCCGGTCCGTCATCAGAATATTCAACCACCGATAAGGCTGAACAGGAAAAGCTGCTGGCTGAATATCCGGAGAGTTATACCATCAAGTACCTTACCCACAACGAGGAGATAAAGGCGCCAACGAGTCACCGTGCCTGGAACCAGTATATCGAAATCAAGGGAGCCCGGATGAACAATCTGCGCGGCATTGATGTTAAGATACCGCTCAACGTATTCACCTGTGTAACCGGCGTATCAGGCTCAGGCAAGAGTTCGCTCATCAAGGGAATCCTCTATCCTGCCATGCGTCGCCGTCTGGACCTCGTTGCAGATGCACCAGGCGAATATACATCGATGGAAGGCGACTGGAAGAGCATCCATCATGTAGAGTTTGTTGACCAGAACCCTATCGGCAAGAGTACCCGCAGCAACCCTGCCACTTATCTGAAGGCGTACGATGCGATACGTGCCCTCTTTGCCAACCAGCCACTGGCTAAGCAGATGGGATTCACGCCGCAGTACTTCTCTTTCAATACTGAAGGCGGAAGATGTGAGGAATGTAAGGGTGCGGGATATGTTACCATCGAGATGCAGTTTATGGCAGACCTCACGCTGACCTGCGAGGCTTGTAAGGGCAAGCGGTTCAAGCACGATATCCTGGAGGTTCGCTATGGCGGAAAAGACGTCAATGATGTGCTGAACATGACGGTAAACGAGGCCATCGAGTTCTTCAGCGATGAAAAGTTGCAGCGCAACGAGGGCGACTTCGACAACTGCCGCATCATCGTAAACCGCCTGAAGCCGCTTCAGGATGTGGGTCTGGGTTATATCAAGCTCGGTCAGAATTCAAGTTCGCTTTCGGGTGGTGAGAATCAGCGTGTAAAGCTCGCCTTCTTCATAGGTAAGGAGGAACAGGAGCCTACGCTTTTCATCTTCGACGAGCCTACCACGGGTCTTCACTTCCACGACATCAAGCGCCTGCTCCATGCCTTCAATGCCCTGATAGAAAGGGGCCATTCGCTGGTAGTGATTGAGCACAATCTGGATGTCATCAAGTGTGCCGACTATATCATCGACCTCGGTCCAGAAGGCGGCGATAAGGGCGGCAATCTTGTTGTTGCCGGAACTCCGGAAGAAGTAGCTGCCTGCAAGGCAAGCCTTACCGGAAAGTTCTTGAGTTAAGAGTTGGGGATATAAAAAAAACTGTGTCAAGTTACAACCAAAGTAATTTGACACAGTTTACTTTTGCAAATGAAAAGGAACGAAATTTGATAGATATGTGTACTTTTAAAAATATAAATAATTAATAATCATTTTTTGTGTCCACTTTGGGGAACTGCTACAAATGAAAGTCTGCTAAGGACAATTGAGACCCTCCTGACCTGAAAGCATAACAGAAAGTTCCTCATAAAAGTGTATATGTAGCCATAAAAGTCCCTCATAAAAGTGTGTTAATCTTTCAAAAAGTCCCTCATAAAAATGTGATATATTTTACTATTTCATTAATTTTCAGTATTTTTGCAGCAAAAAAGCAATATATGGAAAGATTAATCATGCAAGACCTCATTGCTTGGAAAAACAGAGAGGATAGAAAACCCCTTATTCTGTTGGGAGCAAGACAAGTTGGCAAAACTTATATCTTGAAGGAATTTGGGCAACGTGAGTTTGAAAATGTGGCCTACATTAACTGTGACAACAATGCCATGGCTAAGGATTTGTTTGCTTCAGACTATAATATAGATCGCATCCTTCTCACCATCGGAGCTATTACTGGTGTTACTATAGAAGCCGGCAAGACCCTCATCATTATGGATGAAATACAGGAGTTGTATCGTGGACTTGCCTCGTTGAAGTATTTCTGTGAAAATGCACGGGAGTATCATGTGGCAGTAGCCGGTTCCCTTCTCGGCTTGTCTCTTCATCAGGGAGAATCCTATCCTGTGGGAAAGGTTAACAC
>NZ_CDRSSE010000052.1:0-24641 GCF_977051555.1 Segatella sp. | reverse complement strand
CTTTATGGGGTAAGGGGATTTTGTGTCTGCGACATTTCTGTTGTGCAAGAAATATGTACAATAAAATGAATTTTGTCGCTTTGCAAGCAAAATCCCACTAAACCCTATAGGTTGCGGATTTGAGGTTATTATCTTCCATTGCTTTGATTTTTATTAAAAATGAACGTATAGTGAATGAGCAGTAAACAGATGGTGAACGTCAGTGAAGGCATTTGTTTTCGCCTCGCCAATGTTGTATCTTTGCACAGCGTTCAATCAGAACAAACGGGATTGCAAATCTTTTTGGACTGACGATGACATAACTTAGTATTAATCTTTTAAATGTTTTAATTATGAGTAAAAGCTACAAAGTTGCAAAAAAGACCATTAACATGGGTGAGAAGAAGGGTCAGACAGTTTTTTCTGTTAGACCTTACAGTTACGGAACCTTGACCACCGAGGAGGTTGCTAACCAAATCGCTGTGGAGTCTACAGCTACTCCTGCAGACGTAAAGGCAGTGCTCGACCGCTATGCCTACTACGTGAAGGAGAACCTGAAGAAGGGTTACGACATCGAGTTGCTTGGATTCGGCAAGCTCTTCATCCGCTTCATTACCGGCAAAGCCGTAGAAGATGAGAGTAAGGCGAACGCTAAACTCGTCAAGAGTCTTGTTCCTGCCTTCCGTCCTTCTTTCACCAAGTTGCAGAATGGTTCCCGTATCTACAACCTGCTTCCTGTTTCCATCGAACTCGTTAAGTACGGTGATGAGAAGAAGGACAAGACAGATGGTGAGACTTCTGGCGGAGAGTCTACTGGTGGTGAGAGTACTGGCGGTGGTTCCGGCACCGAGGCTGGCGGAACTGGTTCCGACAATGGTGACGGATTGGAGTAGTCTCCAACTCTGGCAGTGCCTTACCTCTCTGAAAGGGAGGCACTGCTAAACTCTGATAACTTATTGTTTCATTTAAATATTATTGATTATGAAAATGTTTCGTTCTAACTCTGAATCAAATCCAAACAAGATTTCCTGGACTCAAATCGTGAATGCCATCGTACAGGCGCTGATTGCTGCTCTCACGGCACTGGGAGTAAGCTCGTGCGCAAGTGCGATGCGATAATGTTGAGTGTTGAATGTTGAATTATTCTTATGATAAAAGATACATTTCCTATGATTATCGGGGAGGAGAAGGTGCGCTCTGAGCGTAGACTCCTCGCCGGAGTTGAAGACGGCAAGAATATGATGTCTGCCGACTCTGTGAGATTTCTGGTGCTGCATTGCTCGGCTAGCCGATGCAATCAGGACTATAGTGTGGAACAGCTGCGCCGTGACCATAAGGCTCGTGGGTTTTATGACATCGGCTACCACTTCTACATCCGTAAGGATGGTACGATGACGCAGCACCGTAAGCTGCTGGAGGTGGGGGCGCATGCCAGACCTTATAATAGATGTTCTATCGGCATCTGTTATGAGGGAGGGCTCGATGAGCAAGGCAAGCCTTGCAACACCATGACCACTGAGCAGGAAACGAGACTCATTGATCTTTTCAGGAATCTGAAGATTCTCTTTCCGAAAGCAAAGATCGTGGGGCATCGGGATTTGCCTGGGACTACTCCAAAGGAGTGTCCGTGTTTGGATGCTGGCAGCTGGGCTGCCCGGCACCGCCTTGATTAACTCTTATAACTCCTTTTGGTTGGTATGTGAATACTGGCTAGAGGGAATTTTTTCTTACTGGTAAAGAAAGGAATCTTCGAAAACCTACCCGTCCTTCCTTACCGTTAAGGAAGGCTCCACCTCTCATCTCGGTCTTCTCTCCTCAGGCGAGAAGAAGGAAACCGCCCTACTCGGTGCTCGGAACCGCTACGCTCTAAGGTTGGCGGACCATCAAAGGTCTACGCCAGATTGTGCGGGATGGGACCGCCTTTCAATAGCTTGCTTGATGGGACTACTATTTTTGTACCTCATTGCAGTATCGCTCTGCACTCACCACTCGAATGAGGAGTTTATTCTTTTTAAGTCCCACAGATCTCACAGATTTGCACAGATTTTAGACCTGCTCGGTCTGGGGGGATTAAGAGCACGCGGATTTCGCTGATGACGCAGATCATTGAGTTGTGCGGAATACGATGGTGTTTAATTTTATTTTGTTCCTCATTGCAGTATCGCTCTGCACTTGTCGCCACTCGAATGAGGATAATATTGTTATTCTACTTTTGATAGGATTACATCTGGGGAGGTTCCCATCAGGGTTATGGCAGAAATCTTATGACCGCCATTGGCGTTTAAGGAATGACCACAATGATAGAGGCTATCGTCTATGATAAGTAGCATACCGTTGTTTATGATCATTACCCATATGTTCAAAAATGGAACATGGGCAATCTTTGACATGTAAGTACTATATTAATAGTTATTAGCCCCCACCTGTCCCTCCCCAGCGGGAGGGTCCTTACCCTATACCCAAGCCCTAAATCCCTACCATAGGGATTAGGGATGTAACCGCCCTCCGGTGCTCAGAACCGCTACGCTCTAAGGTTGGCGGACCAAAGCGGTCTTCGCCATGTTGTGCGGGATGGGACCGGCGGGCTGTTACAGGAATATAGTCTCCATTGATAAAATAGAAGTTTTTACAAGTTTTCTACCAGAAACTTGATATAGTCATCATTGACATTGGATATTTCTCCTTTATCATAAATTGTTAGGAGTGTAATATCCATCGTTTCTGGATCCAACAATATATTCAACGTCAAAATTCTAGCTCCACCACTTTTTCCCTTGCCTTTAGAATTAATCGCCATTCGTATCTTACGAACGCCAGCCCCTAAGTCATCTCCTGCTAGCGGATTATTCTTCAGCTCTTGTTTCCATACGTCAAAGTCATGCAACAAAGAGTGATATTTCTTCATCAAACGTTTAAACTGACGTTTAAACTCACTACCAATGTTTATGTTCACTTCCATACGGCTATGCTTCCTTCATTTCCCGAATGAAATCATCAACATCCTGAAGCTTTTTACCTTGCAATTTAGCAAGTTTTACCTCTTGCAAAGCCCGTGACAAGCTTTCCTTGACATAAGCCTTCTGCTTCTCTTCTATAGTCAAAGGTGATTTTTTTATTATAGACGCAGAAACAACTCCACGCAACATCTTAATGGCATTGCGAATACTAGCTGATTGCTGCGTATCATCTATTGTAACTAATATCTGTTCCATATCCTATCTTCTTTTTATTAAAATGATGGTGCAAATATAAGGGTTTTCTGTGAAACTACCAAATTTTTAGGGGAGTTTTTGATTCTTGCTCTAATCTCCCACAGATCTCACAGATTAACACAGATTTCTTAGACCTGTGCGGTCTGGGGGATTAAGGGCACGCGGATCTCGCAGATGACGCAGATCTTTTGAGTTGTGCGGAATACGATGGTGTTTTATTTTGTTCCCCATGGCAGTATCGCTCTGCGCTTGTCATCTTTCGAAAACCTACCCGTCCTTCCTTACCGTTAAGGAAGGCTCCACCTCTCATCTCGGTCTTCTCCCCTCAGGGAAGAAGAGGGAAACCGCCCTACTCGGTGCTCGGAACCGCTACGCTCTAAGGTTGGCGGACCATCAAAGGTCTACGCCAGATTGTGCGGGATGGGACCGCCTTACTATAGCTTGCTATGAGGACGGCTTGATAAATCTATGATCAAAGCCCTCGACAGGTTGTGCGGGATGGGACCGCCGGGGGAAAAGAGTTTACAATTTATAATTTACAATTAATAGTTTATAATTTCAGAGTTCAACATTCTCACCAACAGTCAGGGTCATCTTACTGGCGTTCATGCTCTCCATCATCCTAATATGGAAATTGATCCAATCCCGATATTCATCAAGAGCGGGGTCGTTGATGTCGGTATAGCCATGAAGACCGCCACAACCTGTCTCATCATTGATTTTCACAATATCTGCCACATACTTAGAATCTTTGAATTTGGATTTAATTTTTCTAAGAATTACCAGTTTCAGTTTCTGCATAATATTAATTTTTAATTTCTTCTTTATTTTTTAACCATCTTATCTATCGCCTGAATCTGCTTGAGATAGGATGGGAACTTGAAGTATATCCACGAATCTTGCTCCTGCAACTCTACCATTCCTTTGTGAAGATGGCTGACTATTGAACTGCAGCGATCCATCTGAGTGATTTTCCCTACAATTTCATTAAACAACTCGGTAAGGGTGTTGTCCGGATGGAATGAGTCTGTGATATAATTATATAGCTCATCTTCTGCAAAATGGGAAGAGAATACCAATGAGGTGGAAAGGAACCGTAATATAGCATACGCAATTTCTTCCTTTGCCAGATGGTTCTCTATGATTTCCTTCGCCTCATTCAAAACTGCGGCTATCTTTGTCATATCTGATTTGCCGTCAGTCTTTGCAAATGCATCTTCCTGCTTGGAATCAACAGTGATGACAGAAGGCTGGTCGATGACAGGCACCTTATGAAGCAAGACGTAGCGCTGGAGATACTTACGCCAAATCAGAAGACGCGCTCCCTGCCATACTTCTACGGCAGCTGCTACAAGAATGTTAAATGTTGCATGTTGAATGTTGAATGCTTGGGCAACTGCCTTTGCCATTGCATCTATATCATTCGTATAGTCGATGTCTGTTTCTATCGAAAAGCCTCCGATGCCATCGATCTTTTCAAACCGATAGTCGCTTTGTGTAAGCAGGTAGAGCAATCGGGGATATTTCTTTGCTTCCAGGTCTGAAAGGAATAGAGCCCTTTCATCTTTACTTTGAGAAGCATAATTGTCATAGAAGCCTCCCCATGAACAGATAGCCTTTACCTTGCCTTCTTCAGTCTTCAAAAGTGCAAAATGAGCATCATACTCATAGTCCTCATCGAAGACAGGTGCATATTTGTCTGCCTCATATTCCTTGCCCCTGAAGAATTCACGAAGGTTGCATGGAAAGATGAATTCCGTAATTCCATTATGCTGTAATATATGATAGCCCTGTCCTTCAGTAATATCAATACCTGAAGCAGGCGTGAGGAACGGACGGAGCACGACATCAGGAATCAGTTCCTTCAATCCCTGTTCGAGGGTTGCATTATCACAAGGGAGGTAGTTGGCCAGAATGCGGAAATTCTTCCACATCGATTCATCTAAGTTTTCAAGCACCTCCTGTTGCTGGACATCCTTCCTGTTTGCCACCATCTTACTGTAGGCGATATCAGAAGTATGACGGTTGTGATATATGGTCAATTTCTTCTGATATTTAATGAAGAGCTTGCGTAATAGATCCCCTGCATTTTTCGAAGGTTCCTTCCTCTGCAGATAACCGACCATCTGGTCAATAGCCCGCCATGCACCCACGGATTCAGAAGGAGCCTCATGCTCTATCTGCAAGGCATATTGGCGGATATTGGAGATACTGAGACAGTAGTTGTTTCCAAAGCGCACCAAAAGATGACGGTCTTTCTTACCCTTATGCTTGATTTGCTTGATAACACCGACACGACCAGCCAGAGGTCCGGAGAGGATGCGGATGGTGTCATTCTCCTTGACCAAGTCGCTGTAACGCTTTTCGATGATACTCAATCCCTTGATTTCATCGCCTATCCTATCATTGATATAGACGAAACTCTCCATATCCTCATCAGGGATTTTTGCCAGTCTTACTATTTCATCCAATGACATCTTCTTGCTATCGGCAGTTAGAATATGCGCCTTGGTAAAGAAGGTGCGTTCTACAAGTTCGGAAGTATGCGGTTCCATTTCAAAACCCTTGTACATAAAGTAGCCATATGGGGAGAGAACCTTCTTCAAACGCTTTTCATTTTGCACTCTGATGAAGAACATTCCCTGTAAGACCGGCACGAAGCGTACCTTCACTTCTCCATTTTCGTTCTTGTAGGTTTTTCTACCTAAAGGAAAATAGAAGTCGGTGATGATATGACTGTATTTTTCACGCAGAAAATCTATGGATTGTTGCTCTGAAAAAACATCAGTCTTGACTATAAACCACATACAGGATTTTGAATTTGAATTGTAAACGCAAGGTAAGAGTTAAAAAGTGTAACTAAATATCCAACCAGATTTGGTTGCAAGGCATATTTCTGCTTCCCCTGAAAAGATGCCTCTTCCCGAGTTATTGGGGTTGTGAAATGTATCACAGCATTGAAAAACCAATAGACTAACTTCCACTAATCTTCAATACTTTTATGTCTTTCAACCTTACACATACATGATGCGAACAGGCTAGTGTTTAGCAAATTGTGATTCATAAACATTCTGCTTCTGATGAAAGCCATATTATAAGTTTTTAACTCTTCATACTCTCCTGCATCTCTCTAAGAGAGACACGGAAATACGTTGCAAAAATACTAAAAAAATTGTAAACACACAAATTACAAATGTTAAAATATTGATTTTCACTAAGATATTCTGCTTTTAAGTTGAGAGGCGTATGAAGTGCATTTCTCTACTGTTCCGATTATCAGATAGTTACAATTTTCTTGCATCACTTACATCGAGATTCAGAAAAACGGTTCATAATGGTCCATTTCTAAAGCTCTATATTCCATCCACTTTAAAATTTGATAGGAAAGCCGGATTTTGGGCATTTGCACCATTCACATCAGTGCTCCACAAAGAGCAATTAGTACCAAGCAACAATATGTAAAGAACAATAGGTAAAGCCACTCCCCTACCCTCTATCAAAAACACAAAAAATCATTCTAGCTATATTGTAAAAAACAGAAAACATTCTGTTACGAAAAAGCCATTTCCCAAGGTATTACTACCTTAGAAAATGGCCACCCTCATCAAAAACAAAACCTTACTTGAAAGCCTGAATATACTGTTTTAAAGCATCACGTAAAATATCTTCACAGCTCTTCTTGGTCCTTATTTTAGTCAACATAAGCTGTTCATAGTCTTCATCGGACAAATAAGTCTGTACTCCATGCATAGATGCTCTTTTCTCTGCAAGAGTCATCTTTTTTTTGACAACTGGTTGCTCTATACCAGGACGTACAGCCTGATTCATATTACTGAAAGCTGCTCGAAAATCTTTTCCTGCCATAATAATAAATATTTATAGATTGAACAATTCTTTAATTACCAATGAGTAGTCATTTGCTGCCGTACAATAAGGAGAATATGAATACAGGTCAGTCATCTCTGTCTGAGCTTCATTTACCTTGATGCAACGGCGAATGCCATGAGATAGAACTCTGTCTCCATATTGTTCTTTGAGATATGCTAAAGCTTGGCGAACGATACGAGGTCTTTCATCGAGCATAACTGGCAATAAGCCAAGTAATTCAAGTTCCTTATTCAATGCGAATCTTCCGTTCTTGACCTCATTCATTGCATTCAGAATGGCAGCTAAACCATTAACAGAAAGACCTTCCATTTGAACAGGCACAAGCAAATGACTGGCAACCACCATTGCATTATAAGTGGATTGAGATAAAGCCGGAGGACAGTCAATGAATATATAATCGAAGAAATCAATAGGATTAACGATTCCTTCTCCAGTAAAATCTGTGCAGTTACTACTTAGACAAGCACCCAATACCTGACGTGGAGCACCTGTATTCTGAAGGAAAGGATCTACATCCTGCATTTTAGCAGAACCAGGAACGTAATAGACACCTATTTCAGACTTGTAAATCGGAAGTCCCTTACAAGCAATCATAGAATCAAATACAGTAGCACAGCCCTCAGGAGCATGATTCAAAAGTGTCAGGTTACACTGAGGATCCAAGTCTATTTCAAGGATTCTAAGTGATTTATCCTTACGTAGCATACCTGCAGCAAGATTTTGTACAGTTGTTGTTTTACCAACGCCACCTTTATTATTGACGATCGCTAGGATCATTTTCAGTCTATTTTCCATGTTTTTGACTTTTAAATATTTACAACTGCAAAGATACATAAAAAAAATGAATCAAACAAGAAAAATAGCAAAAAAGTTTGTTTCCAAACATAATATTTTTCAAACATGTTTGTTTACAAGGTATTTTGAAAACACAAAACAGACATCTATTCCACTGATTATCAGATTAAAATTAAGAATATTACATGTAAGCAAAATCTAGTTCATGTTTTCAAATATTCATGTAGACATTATAACAAACATACACGTATCCAAAGATGCAAACATACACTCATAAAAAAAAGGAAGGATTATCGATTGTTTTAAAAGCCCAATGAATGTAACAAAAAGATAGAATATAAAAGGAATAAACTTCTCCCCTACTCCAACTATATTAGAGAGAAAGGATTAGATTGGTTCTATAGAAAATATATCAGAAAGAGCCAGTAGAGGCAAAATAAGAGAAACAGAATAATTCTTGAAGAATTACCCAATAATAGAAAAATTGGTATGGATGAAGGATATAAGGCTGTAGAATAATAGAAACAGTAATGAAGCCCAAATGGAAAAACAAAATAAGAAATGATAAAACCAAAATAACAGAAATTGAACCTACAAGTGTGATTTCAAACATTCATAGAAGCAAACATAAAACAAACTAAAGATATATTTTTGTCACTTGGAATGAAGTTTATGGTTAAACGTACATGTGTTAATGTTTTCTTGTAAACACGTAAGAAGGTTTTCAAACATGGTTGCGAACAATCTTTCAAGCATATATGCATACAAACATACTTACTTACAGGCAACCAAGAAAAGAGATATTTAAAAAAGAAAGAAAAATCGTTTTCAAACATACGTACTTACAAACATTCAAACAGCTTTTGTGTAAGAGAGAGACAGAAGCGCAGTAAAAAATATCATGCCAGAACAAGATTCGTTGAAAACAATTATTCATGTAATCAAACATTTAAGCTTGCATACTTTGGTGATTGCAAGTAAGTTTGCGTTCATGTTTTCAAATATATTATCTAACAATACATTAATATATAAGCATTAGAATGAATTTAAGGTTATCCAGCAAACATACAAGTAATCAAACTTTCAAACAGAATAAGAGATTGAAGAATTTATAATAAGAAATAATCGAAGTAGTTATAACAAACATACAGGCATGCAAACATGCAAACATGTATGTAAACGCGTTTAAAGTCAGTTTATTCGTTTTAAAAGTTTGATATTTGAAGATGTATAAAAACATGATAGCAAACATGTTACCAAACGTACATGTTTCAATGGAAGCAAACATTCATTCTGTTGGTATCAACCTGATAATATAGCGAATACTGAACAACCAGCTTTCAAATAAACAAACATACATGTATGCAATGTTTCAAACATACGTGTTTTCATACATATATATATAACATTCTAGTATTCTGATGTTTAAGTAATTTATTTCAAACAGCCATACATACAAACATATCGGTAGACATGTTTTCAAACTAACAAACAATAAAGATTCAATCATTTTAAAGCGAAAAATAAGAAGTAGCTTTTTAAAAGAAAAACAAAAGATATAGATTCGTTATTTGAAATAGGGAAGGGTAGGGAAGTAACAAATATAAAGTAAAATGAAAGGACATGCCTACTCACAGACATGTCCATAATATTATATTTCTTCTGTCAATTCTACAGATGGAATTTCGCCAAGTAAAGCTCCCATATCTTTTCTATCGCGCCAGACGAAAACATCGTTGATAAAATTCATCAGTTTTTCATGCTGGTTCCGAATGTTTTCTGAAATTTGAGTATAGTCATCTGGCTCGTCTTCCATAGAAACAGAAGAAAGTTGGAGATTGAGATCATCCAGAGAATCAAGAATCTCATTAAGCTTGAAATATACCTGCTGATAATAATTTCTTTTTTCCAATTCCTCATTATGAGTAGATTCCAAAATCATTCTCAACCCCTCATCTACTTCTGAATAGTCCTTTTCCTCAAGGGGGATGAAAGCTGTAGCAGCTTCATCACCAGCTAAGATGAAAAATAAAACTAACCTGTCCCTGCCATGCCATATGTGATATGGTTCTGTTTGCAACCAGTTTTTCACTTTTCGAACAGAAGGGATAGATGAATTAAAACTAGAAATAATCTTCACCATAATCTTTCGTTATTAATCGTCAAAATTAAGTCTTCCTTGTACACCCTTACCAGGTTTCCCATTCATATATGGTATACCATAATCTTCAAATAACATTTTGCATACTGATCCACAAATCTTTCTTTCGTTCGTATCAAAATCTTCTTTACTATATCTAAGGGCGATTTTCTTGAGCTGTTTTACAATTCTTTCAAGAATTTCTATCCTTTCAGACTTAGAATCCACAGCAGAAATTGATTTGCTGATGGCTGTTATATAGTAGTTGGACTGTTCTACACGGAAATGAGCACGTAGAAATGTATTGATCTGGGTCATGATTTTAGTAAGTTTAGCGCCAAAATCTTCTGCCAGAACTTTAATCTGAGATGGAGTTACCGGCTTTTTCATGCCCAACCTTGCAGTATTACCATTTGTTTCGATGATAAAATAATAGGCTGTTACAGCACCTCTAGAGTTTTTACTCTTTACTTTATAATCAAAGCAAACATCACAAAGACCTTTTTCATAGAGCTTTCTGATGTCATTTTTCGCCTTATCAAGTACTCGCTTCTTGAAATCTGAGCCATTCTTGTATTGTTCCTTCTGAACAATGTTGCCCTTTTCATCCTTAATTTCAAGGAGGTTGAACATCTTCTTAATGTCATGTACGGTCATGAAGAAGACTTTATCTTCCTTATTGCGGTATTGACAACAGAACTCATAGAAGCGTTGTGAGTATACACTCTTAAAGCTCATCTCAATGTACATGTCAAAAACAGTAAATTCAGATGAGAGGTTGGTGAAGTAGGGGAGGAGTACCGGAGTAACACCTACGGTGTAGGTTTCCTGGTCCGGATGTTCATCCACATACGACAACAAACCTGCATAGATGCGGTGACCGTCTTTCGAATGAAATATCTTCTTGGAATCAGTGATATTCTTTAATGCGTTAAAGGCATAATCCAAGTTTGAGCTATGACCTGATACGCATTCCAGAAGCTGACTACGTGTAAGTGTAAGCTGATACTTCTCTGGATGTCCATCAGGAAGATCCTTGTTCTTTTGAATACCACGCAAGATTTGTAACCAACAATTTCTTTCTACTGCAGAAAGATTGCTGATTGCTTGAGTAACATCGTTTGGCTGTGAAATGAAATAGTGAGGATTTTCAGCCAGAATAAATCCATCAACTTTTTTAGGACGGCCAGGTTTCTTCTTCACCTTGTCTCCTTCATCATCGACAGAAGGGATTACCTCTGCGTCGATTTCCTCGATTTCTTCCGTTTTCTTCGTTTTAGCCATAGCTATACTTTTAAAATTCAAAGCAAAAGTACACAAATTCTACGACAATACAATATAATGAGTCGTAAATTACATTTTTTTAACCTCTATAAGACACGACAAAAATATAAATCCAAGAAGGAATATGTCTATACATCAAGAAAAAAGATACTTAACTTATTGAATATCAACAGACCTAAATGGAGTAGGGGAGAAGTTACCGGATATGAAGGCAAGCGATCAAATACGACTAAATAATAAGAAAACAATGTTTGTTTAGTTTCATTTGCGACAAAAAAATAATAGAGATGTCGTTTTCAAATTCAATTAATTGATTATTTTTTTGTCGCATCTTTATAAGTTTTAATCATCATATTATCTTTCATATTGCATTTTATAAATATTGGTTAAAGTATTACTTTAATATTAAGATAAGATTAATTACGACAATATTATAAGATTAATACAGATTTTCATTAGTAAAGCCGTGAATTATTTCTTGCTTCACGTACAGTTTATAATTTTGTCTGGGTTATGATTACAGATAGGTTTTATATGTAGATAATCTTCTGTATCTCTGTGCGTTAAAACGATGTTGCGACAAAATTATAAGAAAAGAATAAAAATGGCAGCCAATTATCTGTTTTGAAATATCTACGACAAAATTATAAAAGAATAAAAAAATGAAACACTAAATGACGATTTTATAAATGTGTCGCAAATGAATTCATTTATTTATAATTTAGTCGCAATAGTTTCAAGTATCACAAGATGTCTTTCCAGTTCAATATCATTATAAAGTAAGGAGTTTAATAGGTAATATCTATCTTCGTGGGAGATTGGATGAAGCAATACTTCAGACAACATAGGGTATTTATGCGACAAAATTATAATGAAACTAATCTTAACTGTAAGTATTATACAACATGTTTAATGCCTTTATAATTTTGTCGCAAATGCGATCCATTTCAGGAAATATTTCTCTTTATAATTTTGTCGCAACAATCATGTATTATCCTATTTATCAAGCATTTGTATGAATTAAATAAAGTGTCTTGCGACAAAATTATAAAGCCCTGATATGGTTGTATTACTTAAGGATATTGACCTGCGACAAAAAAATAATAGTATTTATGAAAAAATAAAAGAATATGCGACATAATTACAATTTTATCGTAAATATAATCAGATGGCTTATAATTTTGTCTTATTAGTAGTAGGCTTTCGTATTTTATAGGAGAAGATTTTCTATAAGATACAAAGTATCAATTGGTTAAAGGCTAGGATAGCTTTTTTGTTGCGACATGATTATGTCATATTTTAAAAGGAATGCTTTTTCATATTGATTAAACCTCATTGTTGGATTCTTACAAAGTAGAGTTAAGATACGTCTGAGCTCAGAATCGAATGTAAACATGATGCAGATAATAACATAAAAATACTAAACAATACATAAATTAACACGCATATAGGTCTGTTCTTTATTTAAAGGCCTGGCTTTCAAAAACATTTCCTCCTTCCAGATGGGAATTTCTTTCTTTCAGTCTGGTTTGGGAGAAAAAGTCAACCCCAAAAGTCTGCTCTTTTTCATATTCTTATTTTTGGCTTATTATTTTCAGTACTTATAACAAGTTGATTTACAGAGATTAATTCTAACAATCTGCGACAAGATTATAAGTTAATGCGACATTATTATAAACCTAACTACGACAAAAATATAAAACTTTAGTCTAAGATGCGACAAAATTATAATCCCTTTAAATCTGCTAGACTAAATCGTTGCTCTTTCCCCTGTTGTAGAGGATATATGTATATACATGTATTCCACTGTTTTTATGAGATATTGGAACGGATAAAATATATATGTTTGCCAGGTGCTTTAGGGAGGATTAGACAGTTCTAGTCTCAGCTACTGAATTTGTAACTTATCATTTCTGTTTATAATTTTGTCGCAGCAGATATTTAAATCTACCTATTTTACCAGGTGTATATAACATAAAAATACCAAACAATACATAAATTAACACGCATATAGGTCTGTTCTTTATTTAAAGGCCTGGCTTTCAAAAACATTTTCTCCTTCCAGATGGGAATTTCTTTCTTTCAGTCTGGTTTGGGAGGGAAAAACAACCATAAAAGTCTGCTCTTTTTCATTTCATTATTTTTGGCTTATTATTTTCAAAGTCTCTAAGGAGCTGATTTACAGAACCTAAATCCCACTTCTTGCGACACAATTATAAGGGGATACGACATAATTATAAACTAAACTGCGACTAAAATATAAACTTTTTGATTTTCTTGCGACAAAATTATAAAGGTAATTTTAATATGGAGACAGATCGTTCCTTTTGATTAGTACAATCCTCTGGTGATGTTAATACGGCGTCCAATTTCATATTACTCTAACGTTTGTTGCGACAAAATTATAAAGAAAGAGTGAGGGAGCCATTTGGAATCCTCAACTCTTTTCTTCTAAGTTGGCTACTATTTGAATTTTAGTCATCGTAGGTGAGTTACTCTATTAAAATAAGGTATGTAATTTATATAACAGTGCCAAGAATAATTTATTGTCGTTTTGCAGAATATCCATAATGTATAAAATCAGGATATTAGTTTGGTCTAATTGCCTAATAAACTAAAATACGTATATTCAACAGGAACAGCTTATATAAGATATGTTAATTTTTCCTCTAAGTGTGTACAACCTATTGAAATTTTCAGTATCTTTACAGAGTTAAACTGATGTCGAACCTTTAAAACTATAACATCATGAAAATTGGTATTCCAAAAGAGATTAAGAATAATGAGAACCGTGTTGGAATGACGCCAGCAGGAGTAGCTGAATTCATTCGACATGGTCACGAAGTGATGGTTCAGCATACGGCTGGAGAGAACAGCGGATTTGCTGATGAAGCGTATGAAAAGGTAGGAGCCATAATCTTACCCGACATTCAGAGTGTATATCGTGAGGCGGAAATGATAGTAAAGGTGAAAGAGCCTATCGCCGAGGAATATCCTCTTATCCATCAGGACCAGCTTGTATTCACTTATTTCCATTTCGCCTGTGACAAGGAACTTACTGATGCCATGCTCAAGAGTGGGGCAGTCTGTCTGGCCTATGAGACGGTGGAAACAGACAACCATCTTTTGCCTTTACTTATTCCGATGAGTGAAGTAGCTGGAAGAATGGCCATTATTAATGGTGCTTTTTATCTGCAGAAGACAAAGGGAGGAAAAGGGAAACTGATGAGTGGTGTACCTGGTGTGAACCGCGTCAAGGTTTTGGTTTTGGGCGGCGGAACCGTAGGAGAAGCTGCAGCAAGAATGGCTGCAGGAATGGGAGCTGATGTATGGATTACAGATATCAGTTTGCCTCGTCTTCGTCAGTTAGAGATGGAGCTGCCTATCAATGTACACACGCTCTATTCCAACGAGCATAATATTCGTAGAGAATTGCCTGATGTGGACATCGTAGTGGGTAGTGTGCTCGTACCCGGTGATAAAGCACCGTATCTTATCACGAAAGATATGTTGAAATTGATGGAGCCAGGAACTGTACTTGTTGATGTAGCAATCGATCAGGGTGGCTGTTTTGAGACATCGCATCCAACCACACATTCTGATCCGACATATATGGTCGATGGAATCGTTCATTATGCAGTAGCTAATATCCCTGGTGCTGTGCCAAATACCTCTACTACAGCCTTGACCAATGCTACGCTGAAATATGCATTGGCGCTTGCTGATAAGGGTTGGCGAAAAGCATGTAAGGAGGATAAAGCCTTGTATAGAGGTTTGAATATCGTAAATGGAAAGGTGGTATTCAAGGCCGTAGCGGATGTCTTCGGACTGGAATATGAAGAAATGAAACTCTAAGGAGAGTAGGGGAGGATTCCATAACACAAAAGCTATGGAATCCTCTTTAAATAATGTATTACGGAGAACAGAAAACACTTTGTTTTGTCTGAACGCTTACTGATAGCATTTTTTAGAGAAAAAGCCTTAAAAACCGGGGAAATGTAAGGAAAAATGGAAAAAATGCAGGAATATGTGTGAAAAATAAGTTAATTGTATAACATTATGCTACAGTTTTAGATATTTTTTATACTTTTGTGCCATGAACATGAAGTTTAACTAACATTCAGTTATTATGAAGAAGAAAAAAAGCTTGTTGCTTTTCTTGGCAGCAACTTCAGCCAGCTTTGTGCAGGCTGCCCCTCCAGTTCATACCAGTTTTGCGGCTGGTATTGAAAATGTACAAGAAAAAGGTCATACCTTTGTAAAAGGAAGAGTGATTGATTCTGAGGGAAATCCTCTGGTAGGTGTTACGGTGCAGATTGAAGGCACAAGCTATGGTGTTATCACAGATGCTGATGGTAACTACATACTGGAATTTCCATCTATGGCGCATCCTAAAATTGTATTTTCCAGCATCGGTTACAAATCGAAGAGTATTGAATTTCGTGGTGTAAAAGAGCAGAACATGATGCTGGAGCTGGATCATGTTGCGCTGGATGATCTCGTTGTCATCGGTTACGGCAGCAAGAGTCGTAAGGATGTAACTACCGCTATCTCTACCGTGAGTCAGGAACAGATAAGCAAGCTGGCAGCTACCACACCAACCCTCGATGGTCTTCTTCAGGGTACAGTTAAGGGTGTATTGGCCACTACTGCCAATGGTGAGCCAGGTTCTACCCTCAAGTTGAACATCCGTGGTATCACTTCTCCATATCCAAAATCGGGTAAGGGCAACAACAACCAGCCTCTTTATGTTATTGATGGCGTTCCTACCTTCATGGAGGATACCGGTATCAATCCGCTTATCAATATTTCTCCTAACGACATCGAAAGCATTGACGTGCTGAAAGATGCCGCAGCTACTGCGATCTATGGATCACGTGGAGCCAATGGTGTCGTTATTGTCAAGACCAAGAACGGAAAGCGCAATGAGAAGACCAAGGTAGATTTCGGCTACACATTCTCGTTCAGTAATCCTATCAAGAACTATAAGCCATTGAACATTTCTGAATACAAGAATGTACAGGACGAAATCCTGCGCAATACGGTAAACGGCATGAACGACGGCAGTTCAATGGTAGGAATGTATGGTTTGGATTATATTCTTAACCAGTATGGAAATGTTTCGCTCAATGAAGAAACGGGTCTTTATACCTATAATGGCCTTAATGAGAGTCTTTATGGCAAGGATAATGTCAACTGGGCAGATGAGGTTATCAATAAGAATGCACCTACCCACCAGTATAATGTGGCTGTAAGAGGTGGAAGCAACAAGACCAACTATTCTTTCTCTTTCAACGGAATGAACCAAGAAGGTCTGTTACTCAACGACCGTATGGAGCGTTATGGTGCAAGACTCTCTTTGGATTCAGAAATCAATAAGTATATCACTGTGGGTGGTGTGCTCGACTATACCTATTCTTCACGTAAGAGTGGAAGCAACGATCCAGCCTTGGGATATGATAATGACGGATGGATGACCCGTCCGGACTTGGCTGTACGCGATGCAGATGGCAACTTCCAGCGTGTAGATAAGTTAGGTCTTTATAACGATACCTATAATGATGCCAATGCGGTAGCTAAACTCCAGCGCAAGACAAAGTATGAAAATGATCAGTTCTCTGGCAATGCTTATATCGATATCAAGCCTATTAAGGGATTGACTCTTCATGCTGATGCCAATATATCCCGATTCATCTTCAGCAACAGTTATTTCTCACCAAAGATTACGCTCCCGGAGCAGTTGAGTTTGGAGCCAACATCAACCTTGGCAGAGAGCAACTATCGCAATACCAATACTTCTATCAATTTCCGTGTCGACTACAAGTTCACGCTTACCGAAGCTCATCGTTTTGACGTAATGGCTGGTTATAGTGCTGACAGGTATTGGAGCAAGGAACACGACCAGGCATACAGCGGATTCCCTAATGACGATGTGCTCAACAATGCCAGTTCTGCAACTACCGTCAACAAGCCTATGGAGACATATTCCAAGAGTGGTCTTAATTCTATCTACGGTCGTTTGAGCTATGATTTCCTCTCACGTTATCTGCTTGATTTCAGTCTCCGTTCTGATGAGTCATCAAAATTTGGACCGGGTAACAAGCGCGGTACTTTCCCTGCAGTTTCTCTGGCTTGGCGCATCAATCATGAGCCTTTCCTGGAATCTGTAAGAGATATTGATGATCTGAAGTTCCGTTTGAGTTGGGGTAAGACTGGTTCCACCAACGTATCAGACTTTTCTTATATCCAGTATTTCAATGGTAATCAGTAT
The DNA here is from genome assembly GCF_977051555.1 of Segatella sp. Lineage (NCBI taxonomy): Bacteria > Pseudomonadati > Bacteroidota > Bacteroidia > Bacteroidales > Prevotellaceae > Segatella > Segatella sp. The sequence continues at coordinate 7,072 of NZ_CDRSSE010000052.1, read as the reverse complement.
GGCGGACAGAGCGGACTCACCCTTGCTTCTACTTATCCAAACAAGAACATCAAGTGGGAGATGACAACCGAGTATAATGCTGGTGTCGACTTTACTTTATTCAATGGCAGACTGACTGGTAGCTTTGATATCTATCACCGTAAAACTGATGGTGCGCTTGCTCCGGCTCCTATCGCCTTGGAGTTTGGTATCGGAACATTCTACAGCAATATCCTCGATCTGACCAATAATGGTTTTGAGTTCTCTATCGGTGGTGATGTAGTTCGTACCAAGGATTTCACCTATAATACTATGCTCAGTATCTCATCCAACAGGAATAAGATAACCAAGCTCAATGGTTCAACCCTCGACATGATGCACCAGGATCTCTACATGGAAGGTCATGCGATGGGAACCGTGAAGGGATATAAAGTGGCAGGCATCTATCAGAGTCAGGATCAGATTAGTAAGTTGAATGAACAGGCTATGGCCAAGGGATATGGTTTCTATCAGAATGGAGCTGCTGTAGGTGACTACATGTTTGCAGATACCAATGGTGATGGCTATATTTCTGAGGCCGACCGTACGGCGATTGCCAATCCAGAGCCAAAGGTATTCGGTGGATGGTCAAATACCTTGTCATATAAGAACTTCACGCTCTCTATGCTCTTCCAGTATCAGTTAGGTGGTGATGCCTACTACAGCACGATGCAAGAATCAGCCAGTGGAGCCCTCGGTATGAGTATCTTGCGCGAGATGTATGGCAACACCTGGACACCGGATCGCACAGATGCCAAGTATGCTAAGTTGATGTGGATGCCTAGTGCCGATACCAACACACAGGCCAACGACCGCTATGTATATTCCAACTCATACTTCCGTTTGCGCAACATCACGCTCTCTTATACCTTTGAGCCTGCATGGTTAGAGCGCTTGCATGTGAGTGGTGCATCGGTGTTCTTTACCGCTACCAACCTCTTTACCATTACCGATTGGCCAGGTTTGGATCCAGATATGGCAGCCACAAATGCTTTTACCAAGACAACTGAGACCAAGGATGTATATCCAATGAGCCGTTCGTTCTCATTCGGTCTCAAATTGCAATTCTAACTCATTCAAAGAAACGAAGATTATGAAACATATAAGATATCAATTTCTGACGTTACTATCAGTATCAGTGCTCACATTCACATCGTGCGACTTGATAGGCAGTATCGATGATATGGAACCAGACCATGTGGTAACCGATTTGAATTATATTACCGATGCCGCATCTGCTCAGACTGCTCTCAATGGTGTTTACGCTTCTTGGCGCAGTACAGGTGTATCTTACTTGAGATATGGTATCGCCTCTATGGCGCATACCCAGACTCAGGCGATGGTGATGGGGGCGGATGAGTTTGCTGCCGAGAATATCGAGACCAATAACAGTAATGTGGAGACGGCTTATACCGCCTATTACAATGTAATCAATGCGGCCAATACCTTCCTGGTACATATCAACAAGAATATACCAGGACTGAGCGAGGAGAAACGTACGGAGATGATTGCAGAGGCTCGTTGCCAGCGTGCTTTGGCTTATCTCACTCTCCTGAAATGTTTCGGAGAATACTGGAAGCAGGATTCCCAATACGGAGTCTGTCTTTTCAAGGATGAGTTGGTAAGAGATAACCAGGTTCGTCAGCGTTCTTCTGTTGCTGATACTTATAAGCTGATTTCTGAAGATCTCGATTATGCCATCGCCCATTGTGAACAGCATCCGGCAGACCATTATCACATGAGCAGTCTTTTTGCCAAGGCTTTGAAGGCAAAGATGTATTTTGCTCAGGATAACTATCCGGAGGCAGCAAGATTATCTGAAGAAGTGATTAACGAGGCAGAAACTGCTGGCTATGAACTGGAGAGCGACTATGCTAATATTTTTACTGAACAGTTTAATTCTAAGGAGATGCTTTTCGCTCCTTATACTGCTAATCCTAATGAACTGATGGATGCTTCTTGGTTTGCCTTTTCTCCAGGTTCACTCCTCAAGAAGGTGGCTGATGATTTGGTTCCTGATGATGAAACAGGTGGTGATATCGTTGTTCCAGATCCGGGAGAGGGTGGGGATGTAGTAGTTCCTGATCCAGGTGAAGGCGGTGATGTTGTATTGCCTGGTGATGGAGATGATGGCGGTATCGTTATCCCTGGTGGTGATGGTGGCGATTTCCCATTCCCTCCAGGTGAAGATGATGCAGCTTCCTACGATCCTCTTTATACTTGGGCATACAAGGGTGAAGGCATGACTGGAATTGCCAAGTACAGCAAGTTGACTCCTGAATTTATGTTCGAAGATTCCTATTACTTCATGCGCCTTGCCGAAGTCTATTATATCGCTGCCGAAGCAGAGGCTCGTCAGGGTCAGTATGCTAAGGCTCGTACGCTCTTGGCTACAGTCATCGAACGTGCTGGATATACTGAGGACGATGTGAACGCTATTGCCGACAGTGATCTTCTGGGTGAAATCCTCAAGCATAAGTTGTGTGATATGAGTAACGAAAATCTGGAAGAATGGTTCGATCTTTGCCGTTATAACCGTCAGGGTGGTTTCGAGAGTTGGACAGAAGATGAGAAAGCAGAACTTCCTAGCTTCCGCCGATATCTTCTTCCTATACCAAAGGCATCTATGGGAGCCAATAATCTTCTGGTTCAGAATCCGGAATATGTGAATCAATAAACATTATATAATAAATAAAATCGAGAAAAAATGAATAAGATGAAAATGAAAACTTGCATGATGACACTTGCCGGTCTTGTACTTGCAATGGCTGCCAGCGCGCAGAATTTTGTGATGAAAGGTAAGGTTAAAGGTAACGTGGACGGCTGTTCTGTCATGTTGCAGAAGTATGGATTGGAAGGTGTTACCAATCTGGATAGCGTTACAATCAAGAATGGTGAGTTCACCCTCAAGGGGGTAGTTAACCAGCCTGAGCAGTATCAGATGGTTATTGATATGAACAAGCCTGGTACAGCTGAGCCTGACTATCAGAAAATATTCTCAACAAGAGTCTATGTAGAGAATAAGCCGATGACCTACGATGTAGACCTTACCGGTTTTCCTGCAGAGCGTGATATGAGTATGATAGAGCCTGTTGTAAAGGGTTCTACCACTCAGGATATTTATCAGGCTTATCTTGAACTGATGTCACCTATTCAGGACAAGATGCACAAGATGGATGATAGTATCAACCAGACTACCGATTTGGCACAGCGTGTATCCCTTGCCAAGGAAGCCATCAAGTTGCAGGAGGAAATGCGCCATCAGACCAGTCTGTTTATTCAGCAGCATACCACTTCTCTGGTAGCCTTCGACTTGCTTCTCGAGAGCTTCTCTTCTTTACCAACCCCATATACCTCTCAGCAGATTGACGAGATGATGGGCTGGTTGAAGAACGACTGGAGTTCTTCTGCACAATATCCGATGCTGCAGATGCAGGCAGAGATGGCAAAGCATACAGCTATCGGCAACCATTATATCGATGGTACCGTTGTCACTCCTGAAGGCAAGCAGGTGAAGCTTTCTTCACTTATCAAGAAGGGTGAATACACCATGTTGGAGTTCTGGGCTTCCTGGTGTCGTCCATGCCGTCAGGAGATTCCACATCTCAAGAAGGTACACGAGAAATACAAGGATTTCAACATCATCAGTATTTCCGTAGATGAGAGAGATGCCGACTGGAAAAAGGCAATGGCCAAGGAAGGAATGACCTGGACTCAGGTTCGCAATCCTGAAGGTTTTGGCGGTATGGTGATGGGCGAGTATGGCATCAATGGTATTCCAGCCTGTCTCATCCTAGATAAGGATGGCAATTTCTATAAGACCAACATGCGTGGTGCTTATCTTGATGCTTTCTTATACGATTACTATAAGAAATAAAATAGTTTAGCGCATAAAAAAATCCCCGATATGAATCCTCAGTATTCCTGCAGGATTCGTATCGGGGAATTTTGTTGATGAATTGTATGAAGGATAGATCTTCGCGAAATGAAAATCCATCATTGTACTTTACCATGCCTCCAGTTTATCTGCAATCTCTGGCATCTTATTCTTTGTGAATACAGGATTCTTGCCTTCCTTCTTCTGTTGGCGATAGTCTTTCAACAGGAAGACAGCTTGACGGGAAAGCAGGACGATGGCTACGAGATTGCAGAGGGTGAGAAGAGCCATCGTGATATCTGCAAAACTCCATGCAAAATCCAGAGATACTACTGCTCCGACCATCACCATTGCTGCTACAGCAAGGCGATAGACAAATACACCCAGCTTGGAGTCCCTGATATATCTCACGTTGGTTTCTCCATAATAATAATTGCCGATGATGCTGCTAAAGGCAAACAGCCATATCATTACCGCAACAAACGGATTGCCGATGCTTCCGATTTCGTGGGTCAGGGCATCCTGGGTGAGTTGAATACCATTTGAAGCCGTAAGATCCACACCGCTTACCAGGATGATGAATGCAGTGCAGGAACATACCACTAGCGTATCTGTAAAAACGCCCAGAGCCTGTATCAATCCCTGTTTTACAGGATGACTGACTGTAGCTACCGCAGCAGCATTCGGTGCACTACCTTCACCAGCCTCATTACTGAACAGACCTCGTTTGATTCCCTGTATCACCGTAACGCCAAGAACTCCGCCTGCTGCCTGATTGAATCCGAAAGCATTCTCAACAATGGTAAGCAGAACCTTTGGCAGACTGGTGATATTCCAAACAACAACACCTACAGCTATCAGAAGATAAACGACAGCCATCACAGGAACCACGGTAGAAGAGAACTTAGCCACTCTATGGATGCCACCGAAGATGATGAGCAGGGTGAGCACAGTGAGGGCAATTCCCATGGTGGCAGGTTCGATGCCAAAAGCCTTCTGCCATGCCAGACAGATAGTATTGCTCTGCACTGAATTATAGGCAAAGCCGAAGGTAATGATCATCAGCACGGCAAAAAGAATACCCATCCATCCCTTTCCTAAACCATACTTCATATAATAGGCCGGTCCGCCATAGAAAGACGTTTTGCCTTTTCGCTTGTAAAGTTGGGCGAGAGTTGATTCTATGAAAGCTGATGCAGATCCCAGTAAAGCCAGCATCCACATCCAGAATACGGCTCCTGGTCCACCGATGCTGATAGCAGTAGCCACACCTGCAAGATTACCTGTACCAATACGGCTAGCCAATGCTACCACAAATGCCTGGAAGGAAGAAATGTGTTTCATTTCGCCATCCACTTTCATCTCCATCGACAGTTCATCGTGTCCTATCTCTTCCGGCTGGACCTTGTCGGGATGAATCAGCAGCCTGATCATCTCTCTGATAAGGCGGAACTGAACGAAACGGGTACGCCAAGTGAAAAACAGGGCACAGCATATCAAGACGGTGATGATGATGTATGACCAAAGAAAATCGCTAACCTGAACTAAAATGTTTTGTATTGAATCTATCATTTATCTGTTTAAATCTGATTATTTATTACTTTTTTATAACCTTCAGAACCTGGTCAGCAATACTTTTCATTCCCTTGATAGTAGGGTGACCGTTTTTCTTGTCAATATCATGAAGGGCAATGACAGGAACCTGATAGGTCTTGCAGATTTTTTTTACCGACTCATTGATTACATCTTTGAGTTCTGAATTTAAGATGAAATATACCTCTACATTTGGGTAATGCTGGCGGATATCGGAAAGCAACTTGGCCATGGCAGGGCGGAAACAATACAAATCTGCGCGTTTCCAGCCGCTATACTGATAGTTGCCGAGCGGGGCATCAGCCCAGTTGTCATTCGTTGCACCGCAAATCAGGATGATATCAGGATTACCAAGAAGAGGACTGCGACTGATGAAGGAACGGTCTGTATAGTCAGCGTCATTGTATCCAGTGTTGCAGATAGTAGCACCAGAATAGGAATTGATATTTCCCATCTTATAATCTCCTTCCTTGATAACTTGCCACCACCAGGTTTGCTCTACCTTGTTCACATCTGTGGTCTCTGGTGGAGTTGTAGGGGAGTACCAGGTGGCATAACCCTTAGGAATGAATCCCTCGAAAGTGGAATACGAGTCACCGAGAACGGCAACGGTTTGCTTCACCTGTGCCATGAGCGGCATGAAGGTGAGCATAATGAAGGAAATGATAATCGTAAATCTTTTCATGATTCTTATTTTTGTTTTAATGATTCTAATATGATTCCGCTGCAAAAGTAATACAAATATGTGAATAGACAAAAAATATCGAAGGAAAATTCATCTTTCTGTTTCAGTTTTTTGTCTATAACTAAGCATGATTTGAGTTATACCATGATTATATCATGTGCGCGCCCAAGCGTATATGTACGCACGCGTATACATGCATATATATAATAATGTATACACAGAAAAGCATCATCCTGAAATCTTTATAAGTGTTAAAAGTGCACTAAAATCTCAACTTTTTTGCGAAAAGATTTGGTGGAATGGAAAATAGTTAGTACTTTTGCACTCGCTTTTGAGAAATACGGTTTCTCTTAGCTAGTAAAGAAAGAGTTCTTTGAAAGATTTTACATAAACAGACAAGTAGTACAAGAAGCGGTTAACTTCTTAGAAATAAGAAAGTTGACTGGATAAAAGAAACGAACCGTCAAGTAATTGACAAGTCAGGTTTACTAAGCTTCAATAAACGAAAAGGATATTCGTCCTAAGTACAGACAACAAACACCGATTGTTTCAGCAATGAAGCAAGAAGTAAAAATGATATTTTACAATGGAGAGTTTGATCCTGGCTCAGGATGAACGCTAGCTACAGGCTTAACACATGCAAGTCGAGGGGAAACGATATTGGAAGCTTGCTTCCGATAGGCGTCGACCGGCGCACGGGTGAGTAACGCGTATCCAACCTGCCCACCACTTGGGGATAACCTTGCGAAAGTAAGACTAATACCCAATGACGTCTCTAGAAGACATCTGAAAGGGATTAAAGATTTATCGGTGATGGATGGGGATGCGTCTGATTAGCTTGTTGGCGGGGTAACGGCCCACCAAGGCTACGATCAGTAGGGGTTCTGAGAGGAAGGTCC
>NZ_CDRSSE010000051.1:0-26782 GCF_977051555.1 Segatella sp. | reverse complement strand
CCTCAGATTCCATTTCCTGGATAGAAACTCGCTGACCGAAAAGGTTCTTACGACCTTTGGCAGCCCATTCATCTACATGCTCCGCCATTGGTGATGATGGAGTAATAGGGTAGATAGCAGCAACCTCAGTAAACATGTAGCTTACGTGTGCGGCAGCTGTGTTACCATCACAAGTGATAAATTTTTTCTCTTTAGCCATTTTACTTTTAGATAAAATATTAAAAATGTTTTGTATTTAATTCATTCTTATTCTAATGTTCTTATTCTAATGTTGAGTGTTGAATGTTGAGTGTTGAGTTAGGCTTGCGCCCTTATGTGTCTTCATGCTGATGCCGTTAGGCAATTCAACATTCAACACTCCACATTCAACATTCCCTAATATAGGAACCCCAGAAGCCATAACGGAATCCTGTTGTCCTTGCCTACCTCGGTATTGTATCGGGCGTAGATGATGTCGGGATTGTTGCGCACCTTGTTTGGAGATTGCGCATCGCAGATTCTGAACTTCTTCTCACCATCTACAATGAAGTAGTGGTCCTTGCCGGTCTGGCTTACCTTGTGGTCTTTCCAGAGCGAGTTGACGAAGAATGTTTCCATCACCTCCTGCTTGTCTATCTTGATAGGATAGATGGCGTACATCAGGTTGGAGTTGTGCATCATCACCTTCGATGGTTTCTTAGGGAACTCCTGCCCGGTAGGGTAAATCATGTTGATGAGTCGCGCATCAGCAAGATATTTGATGTAGTTCATTACCGTAGCTCTGCTGGTGTTGATCTCTTCGGCAAGCTGGCTCACGTTGGGAGCCTTGGCACCTTTTACAGCTAGCTGATAGAAGAGTCGCTTGATCTTGGTGAGATATTTCAGTTCGATTTGCTTGATGAGGAGGATGTCTACCTCAGTCATCATGTTCATTGTCTTTAGTAGATTCTCTGTGAAGTTGCGGTTCTCCAGGAAGAATGGATAGAATCCATGATGCAAGTAGTCCTGGAAGTATTTCATCGGGCTCACCTTGGGCAGTATCTGCTTGATGATGTGCTCGTGATTGCGCAAGATTTCATCGAGTGTATATGGCTGGAAACTGTTGCCAGTCTGCAGGTTGATAAACTCTCTGAAAGAGAAGCCTCGCAAGTTATAGCTTTTCACGATTCCATTGAGCTCAGGATTCTCTTCCTTCAGTCTCATCACGCTGGAACCTGTGAACACGATTCTTAACTCTGGATAGAGGTCGTAACATTTGCGCAACTCCTTGCTCCAGTCCGACTGCTTGAAGACCTGGTCGATGAGAAGGGTTCTGCCGCCGTGGCGAACAAAGTCGCCTGCAAAATCTGCGATTCCTCTGCTTTGAAAATAGAAATTGTTCATATTCACAAACAGACACTTGCGGTCAGTAGGGCCAAAGTGCTCCTTGGCATATTGAAGGAGGAATGTAGACTTTCCTACACCGCGTGTTCCCTTAATGCCAATCAGACGATCGCTCCAGTCGATTTCGTCCATCAGAGTACGTCTTACTGGTGCGTTCGTATGCTCTACGAGGTATGTATGTGTTCTGAAGAATGCTTCTTCCATGAGTTTATATCGTTTCTAATTGTTTTTACGATGCAAAGGTAATTAAATATTTCTAATTTGCAAACTCTAGATAGCAAAAAGTAACTTTTTTTTCATTATTTAGCACTTGTCTAAGTAAAAATGGGGATTTTCTGCCCTTTTTTGCACTTTTCTTTATATCTTTGCACCATGAAATTACATATTTTCAATCCAGAACATGATTTGGCTTTGGCTGCAAATCTGAAACAGTTCACCGCGCCTCATGCGGGTAGACAACTTAGAAGTGATCTTGCTTTCATTCCGGCTCTTTGGGCGGAAGAGGGCGACCTCGTACTTGTGGATGATATTGATTTTGCGAAGAACAGGGTGCGCCATTTTGGGGCTGAACTGAACAGCAAGGTTGAGTTCATCACCAAGCCTCAGTTGAAGCATCTGCTCAAGACAGAATTTCTGGACAGTGTTCATCCCTGGGGATGGAACCTGTCGCTGAAAGGTGAGTTGGAGCGTTTGGGAATGCCGGAGATTATGTTGCCGACTGATGCTGTATTAAATAAGGTACGCGAGGTGAGCAGCAGGCAATGGGCTGCCCTTCATCTGCAGCGAGGCGTGGAATATGTTGCTGAGACGACTCGCGTCAAAGAACTCATTCTCCAGTACGGCAAAGCTGTTGTCAAGGCTCCCTGGAGCAGTAGCGGGAGGGGAGTGAAATATGTAAGTGCTGAGGACTTCAGAACAGCCGGAGATTATCCTACCTTCGAAAGATGGGTGGCAAACATGATTTATCATCAGGGCGGCGTAACCGTAGAACCCTTATATAATAAGGTGAGAGATTTCGCCATGGAGTTTGAAATGAAAGATGGAAAGGCGCTCTATCGCGGTCTTTCGCTATTCGATACTATCAAGAACGCCTATTCGGGCAATGTGCTCTGCTCTGAAGATGATAAGGTGGAAATGATGAAACCGCTCATTAGCGAGGCTCAGCTTGCCGGAATCAGACAGCGCATCATCGAGGTAATGGAGCCGGCGCTGAAGGATATTTACAGTGGTCCGTTCGGCGTTGACATGATGATCTGCACGAAAGGGGAGAAGGATGAATTCTGCGAGGCTGTGCTGAATCAGGAAGGTGAGGACGTAAACAGAACCGGACTGGGCGTGGTGCCTTGCATCGAAATCAATCTGCGCAGAACGATGGGGCATGTGGCAATAGATCTCTACGAACATCTTGTGGCTAATTCGAGCGATGAGATGAAGACCAATAGGACGAACATCATGCGCGTGGAATATGATGGAAACAGATATCATCTCAGAATAAAGCCTGGCAGACCTTCGGAAGAGGCACCGCTGCATTGATTTTTTTGTACAGAACATAGATTTTTTCTGTTAAGAAATAGTAAAATCGACTTTTCCCGTGCAAGGATTAGCCGATTTTTCATTTTATCTTCAGAACTCACGATTCAGATTCCGATTCGGGAACAGCCTTTTAAAGAGGAACTGTTCCTTTGGGTTCAGGAGCGTTGAGTCATTAAAATGAACAAAAAAATTAGAGAAATATGAATAAGACAGTATTTAGTGCAGCTATTTTAGCTTCAGCCGCAATAGCAATGACTTCTTGCAGCACTAGCAAGAATACACAGAATGAGAACGCAACAAAGGCTGAGAAGATAACGGAGGCAGAGTCTGCCCGTCCGTCGGCAGATGAGAAAATGGACGAGAGTTATCTTATCCTCTCAGAGGCTCAGCAGAACATCGTGAAGAAGAATAATGATTTCGCTTTCAAGCTCTATCAACAGATCAGCGGCATGGATTCTGAGGTGGTTTCGCCGATGAGCATCGCCTATCTGATGGGAATGCTTGCCAATGGTGCTGACGGCCAGACTCAGCAGGAGATTCTGAAGGCAATCGGTTGCGAGGGTGTGAGCGTGAAGGAACTCAACGACTGTTATAAGGCGCTGATGCTTTCGGCTGGCAAGTTCGACAAGCAGACAACCGTAAACATTGCCAATTTTATCGCCATCAACAAGAATTTCAGACTGAACAGCGATTTCGCTCACACCGTAGCCGATTCTTATCAGGCTGGCGTGGAGAGCATGGACTTTACCAATTCTAAATCTGCCACTCGCATTAATGACTGGTGCAAGAAGCAGACTAAAGGCATGATTCCTAGCATCATCGACCAGGTAGACCCTGCAGCCGTTTCTTACCTTCTGAATGCTATTTATTTTAATGGAACCTGGCAGGAGAAGTTTGATGCGAAGAACACTAGACTCGAGAACTTCAGCGGTTACACCCGCGATATTAAGAAGGTGAACATGATGCACCAGAACAAGAAGTTTGCCTATACTGAAAATGATATGTTGCAGGCTGTAGAGCTGCCATACGGAAATGGAAGTTATCAGATGACCGTTCTTCTTCCTAAGGCTGGCAAGAGCATCAGCGAGGTGATGAAGGAGATGGATGCTGATAAACTTCAGAAGTTGAGTAATGACATGGACCGTTGCCAGGTAGATTTGAAATTCCCAAAGTTTACCACAGAGATGGATTTGTCGCTTAATCAGATTATCAGTAAATTGGGCGCTCCAAGCATCTTCCAGCCAGGCACGGCAGATTTCAGCCGTTTTGCCAATGGCAGCTTCTACGTATCGAAGATGTTGCAGAAGGCAAAGATTGAGGTAAGCGAGCGTGGAACAAAGGCTGCTGCCGTAACAGCTGCTGTGATGCTGACCTCACTGGGTCCTAACGAGATGAAACGTGTAGAATTTCATGCCAACCGCCCATTCGTTTATTTCATTACCGAACGTAACAGTGGCGCCATTCTCTTCATGGGTCAGTTCCTGGGAGAATAATAACAGAGAATTTGCAGGTTCTTAAAACTAGAAAAGCGAAAGCCAAGTCCGTAATCCGGAATCTGGCTTTCGCTTTTTATTTCGCTTTATTCACTTGTTTACTCCTGAAACTTTTCTATGAACTCATCCTCAGTAATGATTGGAATATTGAGTTCATGGGCTTTCTTGTTCTTCGAACTCTGCGAAGCTGCATCGTTGTTAATCAGGAAGTTAGTACTCTTGCTCACGCTTCCCGTAACCTTGCCGCCCTGGCTTTCAATATAAGCTTTCAGCTCGTTGCGGTTCTTGTAATGATGCACATCTCCGGTTACGACGAAAGTCAGCCCTTGGCATTTATTTCCCATTTCTACAGGCTCCTGCTCCTCGATAATCAGCTCGGACAGCAGATGCTGCACATGCTGGAAATGAACATCATCCTTGAACCAGGCGATAAACTTGGCACTCTTTTCAGGTCCAATACCATCAATGCTTGCAAACTCATCATCGAACATGCTCAGGTGCGCCGTTTCTATCAGTTCCTTCACCTTGTAACGGCTGAGCAGTTTTTTAGCCACATCGCCGCCGCAGAGCGGAATATTCAAGGCGTAGAGCAGATGACGGCCATCAGTATGACGGCTTTTCTCTACACTCTCCAGAAGATTGCTTACGCTCTTCTTGCCAAATCCTTCGAAACAGGAAATCTCGAACGCATAATTCTTCAGTTTGTAGAAATCTGCATATTCCCTGATAAAACCATGATTGATGAATTTCCAGACAGTCTGTTCTGAGATTCCGTCAATATTGATTCCTTCCTTGCTGACGAAGCGGGCAAATTTCTTAAGTTGTTTGGCTGGGCAGGCTGCATTGGTGCAATGGAGAGTCTTGGTGCCGCTCTCACTCTCGCGCACTACGGCTGGCGCATGGCAGACCGGACATTCATTGGGAATGACAAAACTCCCCACAACCTCTGTAATATTGATTACCTTCGGGATAATCTTATTGGCCTTGATGACCTGCAGTCTGGTTCCCTTGTCGCCAATGCCCAGACGCTCGCATTCGCTTACATTGCAGAGCGAGGCACGCTGCACGGTGGTTCCTTCAAGTTCTACCGGTTTAAAAACAGCTACAGGCGTGATGGTGCTGGCTGCGCACGACCATTCTATGTGGTCGAGTTCTGTCTCTGCATGCTCATCTTGCCATTTAAAGGCAAATCCTGCCCTCGTAGCGTGGTGGCCTGTAACCGACCCCGTAGCTGCATAAGCCGTATCATCGTAGCAAATCACCAGTCCGTCTACCGGGAAAGGATTCTTCTTGCTTGTCACCTTCTCCGTAAACTTGTCTATTTCCAGCTGGATATTTTCGGTGGTAGGGTGGTCAATACGCTCACGTTCTACAGGATTCATTCCCAGGTCTTTCAGCATCTGCATGCGTTCGCCCCATGAGGTAAGTTCCCGCTCAGTATAAACCAGGGTGAACGGAATCCATTGGATGTGGCGCTGCTTCACCTCATCAATATCCTTCAGCGTGAGTGAGCCTGAAGCAAGGTTGCGTGGATTGGCGTAATCGCCTTCGCTTTCGATGATGAACTGTTCGAAATCAGTATACGAAATGACGGCTTCTCCTCTTACTACAAGATGTCCTTTCTCTGAAATGGTAGCAGGAATGCCTGAAATGGCTGGAGCCAAGTGGGTAATGTTGGTGCCGATGTGTCCGTTCCCGCGGGTAACGATTTTGGTGAGTTTTCCGCCGTCATAGGTTACTACGAGGGTCAGTCCGTCCAGTTTCCATGAAATCCAGATAGGGCGGTCTTCTGCCCATTTTACAAGATCACTTACCTGTTTGGTCTTAGCCAGAGAGAGGGCGGCAAATTCATGCTCCTCTTTCTTTCCTACGATAGAATCTTCTGACACGCGATTAGTAGGGGAGTCAGGCAGAATTTCGCCTGTTTCCTCTTCCAATCTCTTGAGCTGGTCGAAAAGAGCGTCCCACTCATAGTCGGTCATGAGTTCGCCTTTTCCGTTATAATAACTATCCGAAGCTTGGTTGAGTCTTTCAACCAAGCTCTTCATCTGCAATAGTTTCTCTTCCATAATGAATGCTTGAGGATGTTAATTAAATGTTGTGTTTTTCGATGGCAAAAAATTATTCTGCAGGTTCCATGGCTATGGAGAGTTTTTCAAAGGCGAAACGCTGACCTCTGTTTCCTCCATAGTTTACACGTCCGCAGATGCAGAAACCCATCGAAGACAGAAGGTTAATCATCGGCGTATTGTCAAAGTTGGTGTCAACCTTGATGCTAGGTATTTTTTCTACCTCGCACATGCTGTTCACCTTACTGATGAAAATACGCGCTAAACCTTCACGCTGGAAACTAGGCAACGTGGCAAAGCGATGTATTACATAATAATCGCCATCAGTAATCCAGTTGCCTACTAATTTCTTATATTTGGGTTCACCATTCAATATGACTGCTCCATAGACAACTACCTCTTCATTTACTGTCAGAACGAATGCATTGCCATTTTCTATGTCTTTTCTGATGTCTTTTTCTGATGGATATTCCTCAGTCCATTGATGACGTCCCGATTCTATCATACTTTGGCGAGCCTGGTCGATGACTTTCCAGCAAGCAGCAAAGTCCTTTATGTACGCCGGTCTGAAGTTTGTCTTCATATTTTAATTACGCTTTTATTATTCGGGTGCAAAATTAACAAAAAAAAACGAATTAAACTAAAAAACGGAGGAAAAACTTCACTTTTTTTGTTCGTTTTCCTCCGTTTTTCTTGTTTTCTGCTCATTTTGAGCTATTTTCCCTTAGCTTTTGCTAGGAAGCCGGGTGAATAAGATTCTACGCCAAACACTTGTCGAGCTCAGCAATGATAGCATCTTTCTGTTCCTTGATATGCTGACCGATGAATACGATTTTTATCATGCGGTCGCCCAATTCCTGATCCCATTCCTTCTGCAGCTGTGGGTTATTCATCAAGACTTGGGCGAGTTCGTCTTTCGGCATGGTAGCCAACCATTGGCCAGCCTGCTTCACTGTTTTCTGCTTGCCAGCCTGTTCGAATACGTAGCACATGTCGCGCTCATCATCGAAATAGCAGATTCCCTTGGCGCGAACCACGTCTCTAGGCCATTTCCTTGCTACGAAATCATCGAAGAGACCCAGGTCGAAAGGTTTGCGACGATAGTAAACGAAGGTGCCGATTCCGTATTCCTCAACTTCTCCGCCTTCATGATCATGGTCGTGATGATGGTGATGATGATGATGTTCATGCTCGTCATGCTCGTGGTCATGGTCACCGTGGTCATGATGATGCTCATGTTCGTCTTCCTCGTCATGATCATGATGGTGATGATGTTCATGTGCTTCTTCTTCATCATCTTCTTCATGCTCTTCGTTTCTTTCTGATTCAATCTCCTGAATCCAACCGGCTGAAGTGGATACGGTTTCCCAATCAAACTTCTTGGTGTTGACGATCAGATTCAAGTCAACGTCACCATAGTTACATTCAAAGATTTCTGCCTTAGGCTGGATGGCACGGATAATCTGCTTCAGGTGCTCCAGTTCCTTAGGTTCAACCTCTGCAGCCTTGTTCAGAAGAATGATGTTGCAGAACTCAATCTGCTGGATGACGAGCGAAGCCAAATCTTCCTCATCCATATTCTTCTTCATCAGGTCGCTGCCGTTGGAGAATTCATCCTTCATGCGCAAAGCATCTACTACGGTAACGATGCTGTCAAGACGCAGAATACCATTCTCGATGTACTGAGGACCGAGGGATGGGATAGAGCAGATGGTCTGTGCAATAGGAGCAGGCTCGCAGATTCCGGAAGCCTCGATGACAATGTAATCGAAACGCTTCATGTCTACGATTTCCTTGAGCTGTTCTACCAGGTCCATCTTCAATGTGCAGCAGATGCAACCATTCTGGAGAGAAACGAGCGAATCATCTTTCTGACCTACTACGCCACCTTTTTCTATCAGGGCTGCATCAATATTGACTTCACCAATATCGTTGACGATGACGGCAAACTTAATACCTTTTTCGTTAGCTAAAATCTTGTTGAGAAGGGTTGTCTTTCCACTACCCAGGTAGCCTGTCAAGAGCAATACAGGCACTTCCTTCTTTGCGTTCATATTAAAATATTTTAATGTTACACTTCTTAAACTCAGTCTGCTGATAATGCTGCTTTCTCGGGCAGCTGTCATCTGGCAGTCTGACGGTTTTGCGAAACTGCAAAGATTGTGCCACACCTTGTTTTTTGCCATCTTTTTTTTCGTACACCCCTTTTTGTCAGTTATCTTGTGTTATTTTTAGGTTATATTTCATGTTTTTCTCATTTTTCTTTGGTAGTTTCAACTAGAAATAGTATATTTGCAGAGAAAATGTGTTTCAAACAGCACATAAACTTAATGAATAAACATATTTAATATACATAAGTAAGTTAAGATGAAAAAGTTTAAGGTTTTAGTTCTGACGGTTGTGACAGTCCTTGCGTTGTCATCTTGCGGCACAACTCAGACGGTGCCTCTGACCGGTCGCACTCATCGCATCTCTGTATCCGATGAGCAGGTTCTCAGGCTGTCTAATCAGGAATACACAAAGTACATGGCTTCTGCCAAGAAGTCGACCAATGCAGCCAATACGGCGATGGTTCAGCGAGTAGGAAAAAGACTTGCCAATGCTGTTGAACTCTATTTGAAGCAGAATGGATTTGAAGCCGACGTGAAGAATTATTCATGGGAATTCAACCTTGTACAAGATAAGTCTGCCAATGCATTCTGTATGCCTGGCGGTAAAATCGTGGTTTATGAAGGACTTTTGCCATACACTCAGAATGAAACCGGTTTGGCAATCGTTTTGGGTCACGAAATAGCTCATGCTGTGGCTAAACATAGTGCTGAGCAGCTCACCAAACAGCAGAATCAGCAAACCGGTACAAGTATCCTGGGAACAGTGTTAAACCAGACAGTAGGTAATGGTGTAGGTAATGTGGCAAGTGCAGTTGCCGGACAGTATTTTTCATTCCGCAATCTGAAGTATTCCCGTGATAATGAAACCGAGGCAGATTACATGGGGCTTATCTTCGCTGCTATGGCTGGTTACGATCCTCAGCAGGCCATTCCTTTCTGGCAGCGAATGTCGCAGGGTTCTAGCAGCAATCAAAGCGATATTTTCAGTGATCACCCTTCAGACGCCAAGCGTATTGCTGCCCTGCAGAAGGAAATGCCTACTGCGCTGAAGTATTATAAACCTCAGACAACTTATAAGGTAGGTTTTACGAGCAAGACTTCTACAACCAAGAAGACCCGTAGCAAAAAGAAGACTACAACCCGCAGAAAATAAGGAATTTTCCGAATCTCTCGAATCTGAAGAAATGAATTCATCTTCTCTTTCGAATCTCTCGAATCTGAAGAATCAAATTAAAATAGTTAAGTATGGAGTATTTATCTCATAACCTTTGGCTGGTATGGACGTCGGTGATGTTCATCTGCCTCATCTTAGAATTGTCTTCCGGCGATTTCTATGTTACTTGTTTTGCCATTGGTTCGCTCATCAGTATTCCTGTGGCATTAGTAGGAGCACCTTTCTGGGTGCAGGTAGTGGTTTGGGCTATCTGCTCTATGCTTAGTATCTGGTTGGTTCGTCCGCATCTGCTGAAATCGCTACACAAGGGTGGGGAAGACCGCCGCAGTAACGCCGATGCGCTGGCAGGACAGATAGGGGAAGTGACCGAGATGATTCCTGCCGGAGGATATGGCAGGGTAAAGCTGGATGGAGATGATTGGAAAGCGGAAGCTCCGCATCTTGCCGAACCGCTTGCAGTAGGCGATAAGGTTCGAATCTTAGGTCACGAATCTATCATCCTCAAGGTAGAAAAAGTTTAGGTAGGAAAAGTTTAGAGGCAACATTATTCACTTAATCGTATAAACATCATGAACATAGGAATTTATGTGCTGGTGGCTCTAGTAGCACTTGCACTCGTAGTGGTTAAGAAAACCATCGTTATCATCCCTCAGAGTGAGACGAAAATCATAGAGCGTCTCGGACGATATTTTGCCACGCTCAAGCCGGGTATTAATGTCATCATTCCTTTCATTGACCATGCCAAGGATATTGTGTCTATGAGAAACGGAAGATACGTTTATACAAACAGCATCGACCTTCGTGAACAGGTCTACGATTTCGACCGTCAGAACGTAATCACTAAGGATAATATCCAGATGCAGATAAATGCGTTGCTCTATTTCCAGATTGTGGACCCATTCAAGAGTGTGTATGAAATCAACAATCTGCCAAACGCCATAGAGAAACTGACCCAAACTACCTTGCGTAATATAATAGGTGAGATGGAACTTGACCAGACTCTTACCTCCCGCGATACGATTAACACCAAACTCCGTGCAGTTTTGGATGATGCAACCAATAAGTGGGGAATCAAGGTAAACCGAGTAGAGTTGCAGGATATTACACCTCCTGAGAGTGTGCTCCAGGCGATGGAAAAGCAGATGCAGGCTGAACGCAACAAACGAGCTACCATCCTAACTTCTGAAGGTGAGAAGGAAAAGCAGCGTCTGCTCTCAGAAGGTGAGAAGGCTGCCATCGTGAACAAGGCTGAGGCTGCCAAACAGCAGGCTATCCTGAATGCAGAAGGTGAGGCTACTGCCCGCATCCGTAAGGCTGAGGCCGAGGCTATTGCCATTCAGAAGATTACGGAAGCTGTAGGGCAGAGTACGAATCCTGCCAACTATCTCCTGGCCCAGAAATACATCAGCATGATGCAGGAAGTGGCACAGGGTAAGGATAATAAGGTGGTTTATCTGCCATACGAGGCAACCAATCTCTTGGGTTCTATAGGAGGAATCAAAGACCTTTTCAAGGGATAAAGACCTCTGAGTCAATGGATAATGTGCCCTTTGGCTCAAAAAATAAAGCACTCTGAATATCAGTAAACTGCAAGTTCAGTAAGTAAAAATATTAAACAGGATGAAAATGAAGAAAATCTGTATCGTTGCAGGCGCAAGACCTAACTTTATCAAGGTTGCGCCCGTAATTAGAGCAATTCGTAATGCTCAGGAAGCTGGTAACGAAATCAGCTATCAGTTGGTTTACACAGGAAAAGAGGATGACCCGACACTGGAATCTTCTCTTTTCGATGACTTAGGCATTCAGAAACCGGATGCTTATCTCGGCGTAGACTGTCCAAATATGAACGAACTTACCGGACAGGTGATGGGTCAGTTTGAGCGCTATCTGCAGCAGAATGCTACAGATGTTGTCATTGTGGTTGATGATCTGGCTTCAACCATGGCCGTG
The DNA here is from genome assembly GCF_977051555.1 of Segatella sp. Lineage (NCBI taxonomy): Bacteria > Pseudomonadati > Bacteroidota > Bacteroidia > Bacteroidales > Prevotellaceae > Segatella > Segatella sp. The sequence continues at coordinate 15,090 of NZ_CDRSSE010000051.1, read as the reverse complement.
GCTATAGTCACCAAGAAGCAGGGTGTGCAGCTTGCTCATATTGCAGCAGGAACCCGCAGTTTTGACATTACCATGCCAAAGGAAATCAACCGTCTGGTCATTGATGGCTTGTCAGATATTCTCTTTACCGCAGGCATTTCAAACAACAGCATCGCAAACAAGGAAGGTGCAGAATTGTCTAAGGTTTATATGGTAGGAAATGTACTTATCGACAACATCCGTTTCCTTCAGTCTAAAATGCAGCGTCCTGAAGTCATGGACGAGTTTCATCTGAAAGAAGGCGAATATATGGTTTTGACCTTGAACCGCAAGGCCATCGTCAATAACATTGATGAGATGAAATCGCTCATTTCTGTCATAGATGAAGAGGCGCGCCAGGCTGGAGTGAAGGTGATTGCTCCACTTCGAGGTAAAGCCTTGGGCTTCGTGCTCGCATTCAAGGCTTATCAGGAAGAGAGTAATCATCAGAGTGGAATCCAGGTGGTTCAGCCGCTCGATTATCTGTCGTTTGCTTATCTTACAGCTCACGCTAAAGGTGTGATTACCGATTCGGGTAATGTGGCTGAAGAAGCTACCTTCAATGGGGTTCCTTGCATTACGCTCAACAGCTATACTGAGCATATTGAAACTGTAAAGGTGGGTACTAACGAACTGGTTGCTGAAGATCCGGAGTTACTGAAGCAAACTATGCAGAAACTTCTGAAGGGTGAATGGAAGAAAGCAGGCATTCCTGACAGATGGGATGGCCGCTCAGCAGAAAGAATAGTCCAGATTCTCGCTGAATAGAATCTAAACTCATAGGTATAATCTCATGGAGAGAGATAATTCTATGTAAACTGATTCTTTTCAGAATAAACTTAGAGGTTCACTTCAATATCGTTATATTGAAAAGTGAACCTCTTTCTTTTTATGCTTTATCTTTTCCTTAATCTTTTTCAGGCGCCTTTGGCACAGGATAGTCGTATTGCTTGAAATAGGACGGCGTCTTATTATCATACCATACTCCTTCTACGTTTAAGCCGATAGAGAAAGTTTTTTTGGAATTAGTGTATCTTACGCCGGCGCCTAAAACGTTGGCGCCAGGTACTCCCATTCCGTAGCCACCCGGCATGATTCCTCTTCCCATACCCCAAGGATACATTCCGTAGCCCCAAGGCGAATAGCCGTATGGGCCATAGCCATAACCGCCATAACGGTCGTAGAGAGAATTGTAATTGTTGGCTACACTAAGCTGACCGTAAACGTAAGCCTCCCAATGCTCATTAAACTGGTAGCCCAAAATGCCGTAGACTCCACCGTCATGATAACTGTCTCCACCATAGTTTACGTTGTTGATATATGTGCCCAGAGCCAACCAAAGTTTGTTGTCTTTGGTGAGTGGCGTTAGGTAGGTTGCATCAATGGTCTGAGTGAAACCGCCTCTGTGAGGCACATTCTTGCCGAATGTGGCAAAGGCAGAAAGATCTACCGAGAGATTCAATCCCTTGTGCAGCCCCCAGCCATAGCCCAACGGATAACTCAAGTTGTTGGTAAGGTTGGAGATGGGATTATTATAATAGGTGCTGTCTAGCGAAGCATCACCCAGCAATCCGTTTTTGCCGAGAGTTTCTTTCTTATCTGATAGTCGGGCAGGAGTCATATATGCATTCTTCACCGGTTTCCCCTGATAAATCATAGGTTTTCCTGCCTGGTAAACCGTATCGCCAGGCAGCAACCATTCTTCGCGCGGACTGTCCGGACTGTGCAATGGTCCGAAGCTTACCTGTTGCTGAGCACTTGCTTCAGTAGTGAGGAAAGTGCAAAAAGCGATGATAATATATATTTTTTTCTTCATAATTGATTGCATTTTCTGTCTTCTGCTGCAAAGATATGAAGAATGTATGAAACAAAGGAACTTTTCCCGCATAAAAAATCAATTTTTTAGAATAAAATCATTATCTTTGCATCCGATAACATAAATAGATGTAAAATTATACAAAAATATGAAGAAGATCATCAGATTATTGACACTCGCTCTTCTTACGGTGCCTGTTACGACATTCGCTCAGAGTGAAGGCAATCAGAACACATCAGAACCAGCCGGGAAAGTTGTGGCGTCTAAGCCCGATTCTCTGCTCGACTGGGAAACACCGCACGATCCAACCTGCCCTCAGGTGTTGCTGGAAACTACGATGGGCAACATTCTCGTGGCTCTCTACAACGATACTCCCAAGCATCGGGATAATTTCCTGAAACTTGTTAATTCGGGCTATTATGATGGTTGCATCTTTCAGCGTGTCATCAAGAATTTCATGATTCAGGGTGGCGATTATTCATGCAGAAAGGTGAACCTGGAAAAGCCGCAGAAGTTTGATGTAAACTATACGGTTCCGGCAGAAATCATCTATCCTAAATATTATCATAAGCGCGGACAGCTCTGTGCTGCTCGCGAAGGAGATGATGAAAATCCGACCAAAGCTTCGGCGTCTACTGATTTCTACATCACCTGGGGCAGAAATTTTTCTCCACGGCAGATGGAATATTATGTAGAAAAACTGAAACGGGACGGCAAGTATTACGCCATTCCTTCAGAACAGTTGCAGAAGGGCTACATCAAGCATGGTGGTGTTCCTCACCTTGACAACGGCTACACTGTATTCGGAGAGGTGCTTGAAGGCATGGATGTGGTTGATAAGATTCAGAATGTGGCTACCGATAAGGCAAACAACGACAGACCTCTCACGGATATCATCATCCTGAAAGCCAAACAGATGAAGTAACTTTCGGATGGTAAACTGAAGAAAAAATAAGTAACTGAGCCCATTAAAAGGGAAAAATCGATAAGTAAAAATATTAAATACGAGAAAAATGAAGTCATTAAAGGAATTATATAGAGTAGGTAAGGGACCATCGAGCAGTCATACGATGGGGCCTCAGCGTGCAGCCAAACTTTTTCTGGAGCGTTGCCCTAACGCTTCTTATTATGAAGTAACCCTCTATGGAAGTCTGGCTGCTACAGGCAAGGGACACATGACTGATGTGGCAATAGAAGAAGTGCTCAGACCTCATAAAACTGTGAATATTATCTGGCAGCCACAGACTTTCCTACCTTATCATCCCAACGGAATGAAATTTGTGGGCAAGGATCTGAACGGCGATATTATTGATGAATGGACCGTTTACAGTATTGGTGGTGGAGCCATATCAGATGGTACTGCCGGCAACGAAGAGCTGGGCGCCAAGGATGTTTATGATTTGAACAAGCTCGCCGACATCAAGCAATGGTGCTATGATAACGGACGCTCATTCTGGGAGTATGTTGAGAAATGTGAATCGGAAGATATCTGGGATTATCTCGACATGGTTTGGCAAACGATGAAGCAGAGCATCAGGAATGGTTTGGACCATGAAGGTGTTTTGCCTGGTCCGCTGAAGCTACAGCGTAAGGCTGCCACCTATTATATAAAGGCGAAGGGTTACCGTGCTTCCCTGCAGAGCCGCGGCTTGGTTTATGCTTATGCGCTGGCTGTGAGCGAAGAGAATGCTTCAGGTGGCACCATCGTTACAGCTCCTACCTGTGGCGCCTGTGGCGTATTGCCAGCTGTACTCTACCACATGTTTACTTCTCATGATATGAATGAACAGCGCATCTTGAGAGCCTTGGCTACAGCCGGATTGGTGGGCAACATCGTAAAGCAGAATGCTTCTATCAGTGGTGCTGATGTAGGTTGCCAGGGCGAGGTAGGTGTTGCCTGCGCCATGGCTTCGGCTGCAGCCTGTCAGCTTTTCGGAGGCAGTCCGGCTCAGGTAGAATATGCTGCCGAAATGGGATTGGAGCATCATCTCGGAATGACCTGCGACCCGGTTTGCGGTCTGGTTCAGATTCCCTGCATCGAGCGAAATGCCTTTGCTGCCGCCCGAGCTTTGGATGCAGACCTCTACGCTTCCTTCTCAGATGGCCATCATACCGTATCTTTCGACCGTGTAGTTGAAGTAATGCGACAGACGGGGCATGACCTACCTTCGCTTTACAAGGAAACAAGCGAAGGCGGTTTGGCAAAGGGATTTCCAAGAGACATTTAGTCATAAAATGCTTCGCTGAATTATAAAATGTTTATCAGCTATTTTATTCTGTTTGGTAAGGGGGCTTTTATTTTGGCACGCTATTTGTAAGCCCCCTTGCCAAACAATAATAAAGTAAATACGAATAAAAACATTTTATATTATGGCACAGAAAGGTAATATTGGTGTAACGACAGAGAACATTTTCCCTGTCATCAAGAAATTCTTATATTCAGATCACGACATCTTCCTCCGTGAGATGGTTTCAAACGCCGTAGATGCTACACAGAAGTTGAAGACTCTTGCAGCTCAGGGCGATTTCAAGGGCGAGATAGGCGACACAACCGTTCGTATCTCTCTCGATGAGAAGGCTGGAACCTTGACTATCAGCGACCATGGTATAGGTATGACTGAGGAGGAAATCGATAAATATATCAACCAGATTGCATTCTCAGGCGTTACTGACTTCCTCGACAAGTATAAGGAGAATGCCAACGCCATCATCGGCCACTTCGGTCTCGGCTTCTATTCTTCTTTCATGGTAGCCAGCAAGGTAGAAATCATTACCAAGAGCTTCAAAGAGGGAAGCAAGGCAGTAAAGTGGAGCTGCGATGGTTCACCTGCTTTCGAAATCGAAGATGCAGACAAGGCTGAGCGTGGTTCAGACATCATCCTCCATATTGCTGATGATTGCAAGGAATTCCTGCAGAAGAGCAAGATTGAGGAACTTCTGAACAAGTATTGCAAGTTTATGGCAGTGCCTGTTGCTTTCGGCAAGAAGACCGAGTGGAAGGATGGTAAGAATGTGGAGACAGATGAGGATAACATTATTAATAATGTGGAGCCTCTCTGGACCAAGACTCCTAGCACCTTGAAGGATGAGGACTACAAGAAGTTCTATCACACCCTTTATCCAATGCAGGACGACCCGTTGTTCTGGATTCATCTGAATGTAGACTTCCCATTCAATCTCACGGGTATTCTCTACTTCCCACGCATCAAGAGCAGCATCGACATGCAGCGCAACAAGATTCAGCTCTATTGCAACCAGGTGTTCGTAACCGACCAGGTAGAAGGCATTGTACCAGAATTCCTCACATTGCTTCATGGTGTAATCGATTCACCGGACATTCCGCTGAACGTAAGCCGCAGCTACCTGCAGAGCGACAGCAACGTGAAGAAGATTTCTACCTACATCACCAAGAAGGTAGCCGATCGTTTGAACTCTATCTTCAAGGAGAACCGCAAGGAGTTTGAAGAGAAATGGGATGATCTCAAGATCTTCATCAACTACGGAATGCTCTCTCAGGAAGATTTCTACGAGCGCGCAAAGGACTTCGCACTTCTGAAAGATGTTGAGGGCAAGTACTATACTTTCGAAGAGTACAAGACGCTGATTAAGGACAACCAGACCGATAAGGACGGCAACCTGGTTTATCTCTATGCCAACAATAAGGAAGAGCAGTATTCTTACATCGAAGCTGCCAAGCAGAAGGGTTATTCTGTACTCCTGATGGAAGGTCAGCTCGATACGCCGATGGTAAACATGCTGGAGCAGAAGCTGGAGAAGTGTCGCTTTGCACGTGTTGACGCCGACATCATTGACCGCCTCATCGTGAAGGAAGATGCTAAGAAGACCGATTTGAGCAAAGAGCAGTCTGACAACTTGACAGAAGTATTCCGCTCTCAGATGCCTCAACTTGACAAGACAGAATTCTTTGTAGAGATTCAGGCTTTGGGCGAACAGAACCAGCCAGTGCTCATCACTCAGAACGAGTACATGCGCCGTATGAAGGCGATGAGCCAGTTCCAGGCAGGCATGAACTTCTACGGTCAGATGCCAGACAGCTACAACATCGTACTGAACTCAGACCATGCTCTGGTAAAGAAGGTATTGGAAGATGCTGAGGCCAACACTGCTGAAACATTGAAGCCAATCCTTGCAGAAATCAAGGGTCAGGAAGCTCGCCTTGCCATACTCCATCAGGAGCAGAACAAGAAGAAGCCTGAAGAGATTACCCAGCAGGAGAAGGATGATGTTCACAACACAGAGAAGGCTATCAGCGATGAGAAGGCTAAACGCAACGAAATCATCTCGGGTTATGCTAAGAACAACAACATTGTTCACCAGCTCATCGACCTCGCCCTGCTTCAGAACGGTATGTTGAAGGGTGCTTCGCTCGACGCATTCCTCAAGAGAAGCGTTGACATGATTAAGTAATCCAACCTGTAAAAAGGTTTGAATTAAGAAATAAAACTTTGCGATGCGTAACATTTCATGTTACAAATTGTTTCTATCATATGTGCTAAATGTTTCAAAACTAACATTTAGCACATTTTTTTTCGCTTTCCTTTGGTGGCTTTCCTTTTTTTTATTACCTTTGCAATATCGATAAACGAAAAACATGATTAAAAAAATCGCCATCATGGAACAAACAAATTCAAATTACAGCATTATTGCTGACTATTACTCTGAACACTACAACGAGCTGAAGTTGTATGTCATGTCCCGTTCGCTTCCGGCAGACGAGGCTGAAGACATCGTGCAGAATACTTTTGTGCGATTACTTCGAGGCGATAAGATGATTACGCCTGTTACTTTACCTTGTTTTGTATACACCATTGCCAAGAATCTGATTATCGATTATTACCGGCGCAAGCATAAGATTGAGGAGTATGAACACTTCCTGGGAGCTAGCGACTGGCTGGGAAGATATGATGTTGATGGCGAATCTGTTTTCTCTGCCCAGCAGACCAACGAGATTCTGGAGCGTGGCATTGCCCGGCTCACGGAGAAGAGAAGCAAGGTTTACCGCCTGAATCTCTTCGAAGGAATGCAGGTGAGCGAGATTGCCCAAAGTCTGAACCTCGGATATAAAGCGGCTGAGAATCGTCTGACTCTGGCTAGAAAAGAAATAAGAGATTATATGAAAAAAGAGTTGGCTAGTTAAAATGCTAGTCAACTCTTTCTGTTTATTCGTACTGCCTTGCTGAAAGGCAATTCTTAACAGTTTTTTTAGTTTTCCTTAAACCCGATTACTCTTGTCAAACCTTTATCAAGATAAAAGGTTTGGGTTACTTCCTGCTTCTCGCCCTGATGGTTGGTCAGCTTGTATGTAGCCGTTAAATATAATAAGGTGTCGGGATAAGCTGCATCATTATAATCAATATTCTTCTTGACGTAAGGCAGCTTGCTGACATTTTGTCGCATCACCTTCATCTGGTCGAAACTGATCATGGCGGTAGGAGTGAGGTGGGAGAACCGCTCATAGCTGCAGTCCTGATCAACGAGGTTTTCATCAAGAAAATCCTTGACCAGAGATTGAGCCTTGTGCTGATTGCCACACGAGGTGAACATCAGCACAAGTCCTGAAACCATGACAAACATCATTTTCTTTATCATAGACATCTTCTTTTTTATTAAGCCGCGCTGCTTTTATGAAGCTCGTTGTTTTATTTAGCACGCTTGCTTATTTAGCCACGCTTACTTATTTAGCCACGCTGCGGAGAATCTCCAGCAAGTGATCCCAAACCATCTCTACTGTAGGAATGAGAAGAGCCTCGTCTGGGGTGTGAACATTGCGAAGGGTAGGACCGAAACTTACCATATCGAGCTCAGGATAACGCTCTGAGAAAAGACCACACTCCAAACCGGCATGAATACCCTTAACCAATGGCTTTTTGCCGAAGAGCTTTTCGTAAGCCTTCACAGCCAGGTCGGTAAGCTCGCTGTTGGCGCGCATCTTCCAGGCAGGATACTTGTCGCCTACAGTTACCTCGGCGCCAGCCAGAAGGAAGGCTGCCTTTACGGTGTTGGTCATGTTCGCCAGATTGCTCATCACGTTACTTCGCTGAGAAGCTACGATGCTGATGCTGTTTTCATCGGTCATCACGCTTGCCACATTACTTGAGGTTTCTACCATCCAGGCAATCGCCTCATCCTGACAGGTAGTAAGCGGACCGTTGTCTACAGCCTGGAGAGCCATTACGAACTTGTCAGCAACAGCTTTCTCGATGACAGGTGCAGCATCGGTGCTGCTCATATTGAACTGCATAGTCTGTTCGGTTACGTGGAATTCATCTTCTACTTCTGATGCAAAGATGTTCCAGTCGGCACGAACCTGTTCCTTATCAGCATTCTTGACGGCGAAAACAATCTTTCCGTCGCGAGGAATCGCATTGTGCATTTTGCCGCTGTTGAAGCTTACGAGGCGCAGACTTCCATCCAGTTTCTCATTTTCGCGGAAGAGGAAGCGGGCAAGAATCTTGATGGCATTGGCGCGCTTCTTGTTGATGTCATCGCCCGAGTGACCACCATTGAGACCCTTCAGCGAAGCTTCCATGAAGAAATAACCCGCAGGAGCCTCTTCGCGTGAGAAGTGGAAAGTGGCATGGGTTGTCTGACCACCGGCACAGGATACGAAGATTTCGCCCTCATCCTCTGAGTCAAGATTGATGAGCATCTTTCCGGTCATAAAGCCCGCCTTCATGCCGTGAGCACCGGTCAGTCCGGTTTCTTCATCACGTGTAAAGACGCACTCGATAGGACCATGCTCAATATCGTTGCTTGCCAGGATAGCCAGCTCGATGGCGCAGCCTATACCGTCGTCAGCACCGAGGGTAGTACCTTTTGCCTTAAGCCATTCTCCGTCTACGTAAGTCTGGATGGCATCTTTGTGGAAATCGAAATCAACATCTACCAGTTTATCGCAAACCATGTCCATGTGGCTCTGCAGAATGATGGTTTCAGCATGCTCGTAGCCTGGAGTGGCAGCTTTACGGATGAGCACATTACCGGTTTCATCTACCAGCGTTTCGAGCTGATGAGCCTCACCGAAAGATTTCAAAAACTCAATCATGTTCTCCTCGTGCTTGGAAGGACGAGGTATTTCGTTGATTTTTGCGAACTGCTCGAACACGAGAGCAGGCTTCAATTCACTTTTATTCATTTTTTTTCTATTATTTTGTTTTGATAAAACATTTATTTCTGCTATTTTGTTTTGGTTATTCCCAAAAAAATAGTACCTTTGCACCCAAAAGTGCACTAAGGCACTGCAAAGGTAATAAAAATGATAAAATTAATGTTATTAAGCGTGTTAATAATTGCTATTTGCATGGCATTATTTTGCGTAAAGTTGATTTTTAAGAAGAACGGCAAGTTCTCTTCCCAGCATGTGCACGACAATCCGGGCTTGCGCAAGCAGGGTATTCATTGTGTGGTGGATCAGGACCGCGAGGCAAGGGAAGCCAACAAGGCTTATTAGAAAATAGTAATAATATAATATGATAGAAAAAATGAGAAAGAACATTTTGAGTTCAGTGGCAATTGCAGCTGTTGCTGCCCTGTCATTGGCATCATGCAACAAATCTCAGCCTCAGGTAGAGGCTAAGTCAGAGAGCAAGGCTCCTGCTGAATTGAAGATTGCTTATGTAGAGGTAGACTCTATCATGACTCAGTATACCTTTGCTAAGGAGTATTCTTCTATCTTGGAGAAGAAGGGTCAGAACATTCAGGCTACTATTGCGCAGAAGGGTCAGCAGCTTCAGGCTGCAGCAGCTAATTTCCAGCAGAAGGTTCAGCAGAATGCTTACACTCGCGAGCAGGCTGAGGCTATCCAGGCTGGACTGCAGAAGCAGAACAACGACCTGCAGGGCTTGCAGCAGCGCTTGAGCAACGAGTTTGCTGCTGAGCAGGAGAAGTACAACAAGGCGCTCCACGACAGCATTGCCAACTATCTTGCCCGCTACAACAAGGACAAGAAGTATAGTATCATCTTCTCTAAGAGCGGCGATAACCTGCTCTATGCTGACAAGGCTTACGATATTACAAAAGAGGTGATTTCCGGCTTGAACAAGGCTTACAAGGGAAAGCTGAAGAAAGAGGAGGCTGCTCCTGCTAAAAAGTAAGAGAAATGCTTCGTAAGGAAAGATACGATTTTATATTGAATCATTTCAGAATTGCGCTGCCGAATGTAACTACCGAGTTGCAGTTCGGTAGCGCATTTCAGCTTCTGGTGGCTACCTTGCTTTCTGCGCAATGCACCGATAAGCGTATCAACATGGTTACGCCTGCTCTCTTTGCCCGCTATCCTGATGCGCAGCACATGGCACAGGCGAGCGAGGAAGATATTTATGAGTTGATCAGTTCGGTGAGTTATCCGAATGCCAAGGCGAAGCATCTTGCTGAAATGTCTCGCCAGCTGGTTGAGATGTTCGGAGGTGAGGTGCCTGAGGCTGCGGATGATTTGGAGAAGTTGGCAGGAGTGGGGCGCAAGACGGCGAATGTGATTCGTGCCGTATGGTTCGGTCATGCTACGATGGCAGTGGATACGCATGTTTACCGTGTGAGTCATCGCATGGGTTTGGTGCCGAAAACGGCAGATACGCCCCGAAAAGTAGAAGATTATCTGATGAAACACATTCCGGCTGAGGATATTCCGAATGCGCATCATTGGATTCTGCTGCATGGCAGATATATTTGCAAGAGTACGAAACCGCTCTGCGATAAATGCTTTTTTAATGAATATTGCCCAAAACTATTAAAGGACAGCAAGCTTTAGGTAGTTATTAGTGATTAGTGATTAGTTAGTAGTGATTAGTTTGTTAATCACTAATCACTACTAATTAATCACTAATTAAAGTTTTATTGTTTTATTCAAGAGATAATTATCCAGAATCACCATGGCTGCCATGGCTTCAACCACTGGCACGGCTCTTGGCAAAACGCAAGGATCATGACGGCCGCGGGCAGTCAGCGTGGTGGCATTTCCTTCCAAATCTACCGTATTCTGCTCCATCAGAAGAGTAGCCACCGGCTTGAAGGCAACACGGAAATAGATGTCCTGACCATTGCTCAAACCGCCCTGTATTCCTCCGCTATGATTGCTCTTTGTTGTAATACGGGCAGCAACATCCTGATTCACAGCAGCATCTTCTGATGTCTCTGCAGCATCAGCCTTCGGGATAAAGACATCATTCTGCTCACTTCCGCGGGCAGTAACTCCAGCAAATCCCTCGCCATATTCAAAACCCTTCACGGCGTTAATGCCAAGCATGGCAGCACCCAGTTGGACATGAAGCTTGTCAAACTCAGGCTCGCCCAATCCTACCGGGCAACCCTTGATGACGCAAGTGATGATTCCGCCAATCGTATCGCCGTCAGCCTTTACCTGGGCGATGAGATCTTCCATTTCCTTCGCCTTCCGCTGGTCAGGACAGCGCACCGGATTATCTTCTATGGTATTGAGGTCATACAGATGATAATCTTTCTCCAGCGCGATGCTGCCCACCTGTGATGTATAAGCCGTGATGCTAATGCCCAACTGTCGCAAGGCAAGTTTAGCCAAGGCTCCTCCTACACATCGGGCAATGGTGATACGGGCTGAAGAACGGCCGCCGCCGCGATGATCGCGTACGCCATACTTCTCGTGATAGGTGAAATCTGCGTGAGAAGGGCGGAAGAGACAGCGCATGTTCTCATAGTCCTGAGAATGCTGGTTCTGGTTACGCACCTCAAAGCCGATAGGGGTTCCTGTTGATTTGCCTTCGAACACACCACTCAGAAACTCTACCTTGTCAGCTTCCTTTCTGGCTGTAGTGATGTGGCTCTGTCCTGGGCGTCGGCGGTTCAGCTCGCTTTGGATAAAGTCCATGTCGATTTCTATGCCTGCAGGAAATCCGTCAATAACGCCTCCTACAGCTATTCCATGACTCTCTCCAAACGTAGTGAGAGTGAAAAGATTGCCAAATGTATTCCTCATTACCTTATATATTATAAAGGTGTTTATTACTTGTTGCAGCCGCTTTCGCAACCACCTTCACAGTTGCCATCCTTGCAGTCGCTGCTGCAGTTGTCGCAGCCACCTGAGCAGCCGCCACCTTCGCCGCTGATCATCTGAGCCATCTTGGCAATCTCCTCAGCAGTAGCCTCGCGGCTCTCGAGAATCTGACCGCAGAAGTTGAGCTTCAAGCCAGCCAATGGGTGGTTCAGGTCGCAGGTTACCTTTGTATCGCTGATGTTCTTCACTACTGCGTTGAAGTGGTTGCCATCCTCGTTCTGCAATGGGATGATAGCGCCTACCTGTACGTGCTGTGCATCAAACTGACCGTTGATGGTAAAAATCTGCTTGTCTAGCTCCAGTACGCGCTCATCATAGTGCTGTCCGTAAGCCTGCTCTGGGTCCAGCTGGAAGTCGAACTCTTCACCTTTAGCCAGGTCTACCACCTTCTCTTCGAAAGCTGGCAAGGTAACACCCATACCGCTGATGAAGATGAACGGACGCTCGTCGGTTGTGCGCTCGATGAGCATCTCCTCGCCGTTGTCACCATTAGTTACATCATACAGTGCGTATGAAACTACAATAAACTTGTTTTTGTTGTTTGTTTCCATTTCTATATTTATTTTTTATTATTTCTTTTTCTTTTCTGAATGCTTACGCTCTTTACCATCTCCATGCGCTCCAGATAGATAGGGCGCCATTTGTCGATGATGTCCTGCAGACTTTTGCTCTTCTGCGAGAGTTCAGCATATTCCTCGCCGTCGGTCAGATTCTCTTTCTTGAGATCCAGCATTCGGGCGATGAGCTGTTTCTGGTGTTCCTCAGCCGCCTTGAGCTGGTTGCCCAGTTTCTCGAGACTTTCCATAAAGGCGAGAGCCTTGTCTATATGATTTTCCTGTACCATTTTGCTTGTTTTATAGGTTGAATCTTTTGCAAAGGTACAAATAATAATTGGTATAAACGAAGAAAAAGGGCTTTTTTTTCGATGATATTACAAAATGATAGTGAAAATGTAATATCTCTAACGTTCTGACGCCTATTTCGGTGTATGGTTGTTGATTTAAGTCAAGAAATAGGCGGAAAACCGAAAATATCCCAAGAAATGTTTGCGCACACAGAGAAAAGTTCGTATCTTTGCAGCGTCTTAAAGAAAAAAGACTATAGGATAATGTTTAACAGAGCCGGCGTCTACGGATGTGCAGGACTCACAAAGTAAAGAAAGGTAAAAAGATTATGAAGAAGATTATGGTATTAGCAGTAGCAATGTTCGCAATGGCAACAGCTACTTTCGCAGCAGAAGAGGAGACAAATGCAACAGCTGCTTACAACATGAATGTTAAGATGTCTAGCTTGGCTGACGCTTTGAGTTTGAACATCGACCAGGTTGAGGCTGTAGCTGATGTACACAAGAACTTCACCGCAGATATGATGAACGCTGCAACAGCAAAGGGTGAGGATCGTTCTGCAATGATTGACAAGGCAGTTTTGAAGGATCTCAAGTACATGCACGTTATCTTGAACAACAGTCAGTATCGTAAGTATGTGATGCTTCTCAACACAACCCTTATCAACCGTGGTTTGAAGTAATCATCTTTCGCAGATGAGAAAAATAATGAGAGAGATTTAAAATAAGAATCCCAGTCGAGGCTTTATCCCTTGATTGGGATTTTTTTTGTTTCCTTGAGGAACATCTGAATAATCCCAAAATCCTTAATGACCTTAATGGCCTTGACCTTAATGACCGGATTCAGGGAATCGGAAATGATAATGACCGGAAATGACCGTGACCGGAAATGACCGGATTCTTTGGGGGTTGAAAATGATAATGACCCTTAATGACTTTGACCCTTCATGACCTGTTTCTAGGCAGGAACGAAAAAGACCGCTCTCCTCATGAGTATTCTCAGAGGTGAGCGGTCGTTTTATTTTATGGTTGAGTCTCCTTATTATAATAAAGTAGGCTCAGTGTTCTTTATCCCATACAGCTCGTTACTCCGAGCGTAGTAGCGATAGCGGTCAGAATGCTGATGGCTATCTGAAGAATTGTTTTCCAAGTGTTCGCTTTCATCTTTCTTAGTGTTTAATGTTAACTTTGTGGGGGCGGATAGGCTGGGCTAGGGGCTAGCACCCTTGCCAGTCTATCCTTGGGCTATTCAAGGCCGTCGCCATTATCGCCGCTTGATTCAGAGCCTTGGCCGTCGCTGCCGGTCTGACCGGTATTTGAACCGCCTGGGGTAGAACCGCCTGGCGTATTATCCGGAGAAGTTGGGGCGTTGAGGTCAACGTTGGTCTTTCCCTCCTTGATCGCCTTGATAACGGCTGCCTGAGCACTGCGGCTGGCTACGAGGTTGAACTCGGCGTCATCGCGAAGGTTCTTGAACTCCTGACCTGGCTCCCACTGAACCTTTACACCGGTGATGTTCTGCGCGGTGAACTTGTCGGCATCCTCGGCACCCTTTGAGGTGAGAAGGAGAGAGAAGTCACCGAGGTCGCCCAGACGAATCTTCTTGCCCTCGAGCAACATCTCACGCATACAGTCTACGGCGATGTAGAGGATGGCGCTGATGTCGGCTCTCGAATAAACACTACCATGTGAAGTGATGTGTTTGGCAAACTTCTCGATGGTCATGATGTCGGTGTACTGCGAGATGGCGAAAGCGTTCTGCTTCTCGGTCTTTACGAGTTCCAGGTCCTTTGGATCAGGAGTCTTGCCTTCCTTCTTCGCCTGGTTGATGCGTGACTTAGCCTGGTTGATTTCCAGAAGATTTGCGTTCACGCTACGCATTACGATGCTGTAATTAATCATAGTCTGTAGTATGTTTAGTGTCCGTGTTTTGCAACTCCCCGGAAAGCCTCGTTCCTGCCGTTTTCGGGGTCTTCATTGATGACCGGCGCCTGCCATCATTTATAACCCGTGTAGGTCTTAAGAGAAGACCCGAGCAAGGCACAAAAGGCTGTTCTTTCGATTGCCGGTGCAAAGATACAACATTTTCGAGCAGAATGCAAGCTTTTACCCTAACTTTCTATGCAAGAAAAGCTATAAGTAGCTGTAATACAATAAGTTCTATCGGTTTTCTGTCTGAACTTTATTGCAAATAACAGAAAAACCGCTGAAAAAAAGTACAATGGAGAACTAGAATAGCTAAGCGGTCATTTCCGGTCATGGTCATTTTCGGTCATTTTTAAAAAGAGTTTGGTCATTTTGAGCTATAGTAAATATAAATAATTATTTATATTATACTATAGATGACCTTTTCTCCCCCCGAAATGA
>NZ_CDRSSE010000050.1:0-27953 GCF_977051555.1 Segatella sp. | reverse complement strand
GGACCTTCCTCTCAGAACCCCTACTGATCGTAGCCTTGGTGGGCCGTTACCCCGCCAACAAGCTAATCAGACGCATCCCCATCCATCACCGATAAATCTTTAATCCCTTTCAGATGTCTTCTAGAGATATCATTGGGTATTAGTCTTACTTTCGCAAGGTTATCCCCAAGTGGTGGGCAGGTTGGATACGCGTTACTCACCCGTGCGCCGGTCGACGCCCATCAAAAGCAAGCTTTCGATGTCGTTTCCCCTCGACTTGCATGTGTTAAGCCTGTAGCTAGCGTTCATCCTGAGCCAGGATCAAACTCTCCATTGTAAAATATCATTTTACCTAGCCTTGCGGCTTGGTTTGTTTGTTGTCTGTACTTAGGACGAATATCCTTTTCGTTTATTGAAGCTTAGTAAACCTGACTTATCAATTACTTGACGGTTCGTTTCTTTTACCCAGTCAACTTTCTTATTTCTAAGAAGTTAACCGCTTCTTGTACTACTTGTCTGTTTATGTAAAATCTTTCAAAGAACTCTTTCTTTCGTTGCTAAGAGAAACCGTATTTCTCAAAAGCGAGTGCAAAAGTACTAACTATTTTCCATTCCACCAAATCTTTTCGCAAAAAAGTTGAGATTTTAGCCAAATTTTAACACTTATAAAGACTCTGAGTCATTTCAAGCGTGCAATCACTTTATTATATACATGCCTGCCCATGCCTGCGTGTGCGGGCGCACAATTACCATAAATAAGAAGATAATTACCATACGAAGAAGAATATTATCTCAGAAAAGGGAGAAACTCAGAAAAACATTTTGCTAATTGAAAAAAATATAGTACCTTTGCACACGTTTTAACGGATAACAAGATTAATTACATATATTTTAAAACTTTCAAATGAAGGCATTAGCAATTAAGTCGAGTTTGTTTTCCTGTTTGAAGACATACAACAAGAAAACATTCATGTCTGACCTCATGGCAGGTATCATCGTTGGTATCGTAGCCCTGCCTCTGGCCATCGCATTCGGTATCGCTTCTGGCGTGACCCCTGAAAAGGGTATCATCACCGCCATTGTAGCAGGTCTCATCATCTCCATCTTCGGTGGAAGCAAAGTGCAGATTGGTGGTCCTACGGGAGCATTCATCGTTATCATCTATGGCATTATCCAGAAATATGGCATGGAAGGTTTGACGATAGCGACACTGATGGCTGGTCTGTTCCTGGTTCTCTTCGGACTTCTCCGTCTTGGAACCATCATCAAGTACATCCCTTACCCTATCGTTGTGGGATTTACCAGTGGTATCGCCGTAACCATCTTCACGACCCAGATTAAGGATCTCTTTGGCTTGACGTTGACTTCAAAACCTTCTGATTTTCTGGAGAAATGGGGTGTCTACTTCCAAAGCTTTGACACCATAGATCCTTGGTGTGCCCTTATCGGAGTAGTAAGCGTAGTGGTTATAGCCATCACCCCTAAGTTCAGCAAGAAGATCCCTGGCTCTCTTATTGCCATCATCCTGATGACCGTTGTAGCCTTACTGCTCAAGCAGTTTGCCGGCGTTGAGAGTATCGAGACCATCGGCGACCGCTTCTCTATCAGCAACGAACTGCCTGCAGCTCAGGTACCAGTCATGAATTGGGAGACCATCAAGAGTCTTGTATCACCAGCTATTACCATCGCCATCCTGGGAGCCATTGAGAGTTTGCTTTCAGCAACCGTTGCCGATGGTGTCATCAGCGATCATCACGACAGTAACACCGAGTTGGTAGCTCAGGGTTTGGCCAATATCGCCTCTCCCCTCTTTGGTGGTATTCCAGCAACAGGTGCCATTGCCCGTACAATGACGAATATCAATAATGGCGGTAAGACTCCTATTGCAGGCATCATCCACGCCATAGTTCTGCTGCTCATCTTCCTGTTCCTGATGCCTCTTGCCCAGTACATTCCTATGGCATGTCTTGCCGGTGTATTGGTAGTTGTATCTTACGGAATGAGCGGATGGAGAAGTTTCCTGGCATTGATGAAGAATCCGAAGAGCGATGTAACCGTACTTCTGATTACCTTCTTCCTCACCATCATCTTCGATTTGACAGTAGCCATTGAGGTGGGTCTGATTATCGCCTGTCTGCTCTTCATGAAGCGAATGAGCGAAACCACCGACGTGACAGCTATTACCGATGATGAGATTGACTTGAACAAGGAGTTTGACTTCCTCTCTACCAACCTGGAGCACTATACGATTCCAAAGGGCGTAGAGGTATACGAAATCAATGGTCCTTTCTTCTTCGGAGCCGGCAACAAGTTTGAGGAAGTGATGGCAGCTTTCGGTGACCGTCCGCTGGTACGTGTTATCCGTATGCGCAAGGTTCCATTTGTTGATTCAACCGGTATCCACAACCTCACCAACCTCTGCGAGATGAGTCAGAAGGAGGATATTCAGGTTGTACTCTCCGGTGTTTGCGAGAAGGTAAACGCCCAGTTGGAGAAGGCTGGTTTCTACAATATTCTTGGCAAGGAGAATATCACCGATCATATCAGCAAGGCTCTGAAACGTGCTGAAGAGATTATTGAGAGCAAAAACGTTAATAGTTAAATGCTTAGTGTTAAGTGTTAAATGTTAAGTGTTAAATGTTTAGCGATTGACACTAAATAGGAATAAACATATCAAATAAAAAAGATGCATTGCTGGTATTACCCAGTAATGCATCTTTTTTTTATTGTCATCAAGTAACTATTAACTATCAACTGTTAACTATCAACTATTAACTGTCAACTATCACAAAACTTTCCCCAGGAATTCCTGCAATCTTGGTGATTTCGGATGATTGAAAACCTCTTCCGGTGATCCATCCTCCGTGATATAGCCATCGCTGAAGAAAAGCACGCGGTTTGCCACTTCTCTTGCAAATCCCATCTCATGGGTCACTACCACCATCGTCATTCCTTCGGCAGCAACATCCTTCATCAGCTGCAACACCTCGCCTACCATTTCCGGATCGAGAGCCGAAGTCGGTTCATCGAAGAGGAGCACTTCGGGATTCATCGCCAAGGCACGGGCGATAGCTACGCGCTGTTTCTGTCCACCCGAAAGACTGTCGGGATAACTGTCGGCCTTATCCAGCAATCCAATACGGGCCAGGAGTTCCGTTGCTTTTTCATCAGCCTCTTCCTTTGTCATCTTACCCAATTCTACCGGAGCCAGCATGATGTTGCGGCGTATGGTCATATTAGGGAAGAGATTGAACTGCTGGAACACCATGCCTACCCGCTGGCGCATCTTGTTGATGTCTACATCGCTTGACGTGATATCCATATCGTCGATATAGATTTTACCCTCGGTAGGTTCTTCCAGAAGGTTGATGGAGCGCAGGAAGGTACTCTTTCCGCAACCCGACGGACCGATGATGGCAACCACCTCACCCTGTCTCACCGAGGTGGTAATGCCTTTCAATACTTCGTTGCCGCCGAAGCGTTTACGAAGTCCTTCTATCTTGATTATTTCGTTCATTTTATCCATTGTTTATTTCCTTTCGCTCTTTCTCAGTCTCTTCTCCAACTTTCTTACTCCTGCGTTCAGTCCGAGAACGAGGATGAGATAGATGCAGGCTACTACGCCCAACGGCATCATCGCCTCGTAAGTAATGCTTCGGATGATATCGGAGCCCTTGGTCAAATCTACCAGTCCGATATAACCGCTGATAGAAGTTTCCTTGAGCAGAGTGATAAGCTCGTTACCCATAGCCGGAAGCACATTCTTGAAGGCTTGCGGAAGGATGATGAGGCGCATCGTCTTGCCATACGAAAGACCGAGACTTCTACCCGCTTCCATCTGACCATTATCTACCGACATGATGCCCGAACGGATTACCTCGGCAATATAGGCAGCCGAATTCAAGCCGAAGGCGATGACGGCAACGAAAATCTTGTTGACATCTGCCGACGCAAACACCACGTAATAGATGATGAGCAACTGCACCATGGTTGGCGTGCCTCGCATGATGGTGAGGTACAGCTGGCAGAGCATGTTCGGAATCTTCCAGTCGCCCTTGCGCTCATGGCGGGCACGGACGATAGCGATCAGCGTTCCGAGTATGACGGAAAGGATGATGGCGAAGAAGGTGATGATGAGCGTATTGCCCAAACCCTGCAACAGATACTGATAGCGGTTGTCATCTATGAAGCAGGATTTAAACTTATCTATCACTCCCGGCTGGTTACCAGCAGCTTTCACTTCATTGGAATTCACCATGATAACCTGTCGCACATCGGCATAGGAATCCGTAAATCTGATATTCTTCTCCCGTTCAGGAGTAACCGTGATGCCGGCAATACCCGCATCCGCCTTACCTGCCTGTACAGAGGTGATGATGGCATCAAACTCCATATCAAGAATCTCGACATCCACGCCCATCACATCGCCGATGGCATTTGCCACATCTACGTCGATGCCCACAATCTTGCCATTCTGATAATATTCGAAAGGTTCGAAGGTAGCGTTGGTGGCAAAGCGGAGACTCGTCTTCAAGCCGAGTTTCTGCAGCGCTTCCTGACTCAGTTTCTTCACATCCGAAGTCTTTGGCGTATAAGCCACCGCTATGCCCCTTTCCAGATGGCGGTTGACGATGGAATCGATGACACCATTCTCTTTCAGGATACGGATGGCACGATTGATGGACTGCTGCAACTCAGCATGATCCTTAGCCACGCAGATGGCGAAAGAGGACGCATCGAAGGTTTCGGGCAGGATACGGAGCGATGGATTCACCCGCTTGAACGCCTTGGCTGGCGCCTCATCGGTCACCATGCAGTCTATCTTGCCCTGCAGGAGTGCCTGGATGGCATCGGCTCCCTTGTTGTACCGTTCTACCTTGGTACCGCCGCCTTTCTTTTCCAACTCCGTGGCAAGTCCGTCGCTTGTAGTACCGAGCTGCACGCCTATCACAGCCCCCTTCAGGTCAGCCTTGCTCTTGATCTGCCTGTTTGCATCTGATGTACCCGAACTGCACGCCACAAAGAGCACACTCAGGAGTAAAGCCAAGAAGCCAAGTCTAAACTTTCCCGTTTTTCTGTATTTCATATTTCCAGGCATTCGTTTATAGTTGTTTCAAATATTCAGCACACATCTCTGCACACCTTTCTCCGTCCACACCTGCCGATACGATTCCGCCTGCATAGCCAGCACCTTCACCGCATGGGAAGAGTCCCTGGATGCGGACATGCTGCAAGGTTTCGCGGTCACGGACGATGCGGACAGGCGATGAGGTTCTCGTCTCCATCGCTATCAGCGTAGCCTCGTTGGTCAGGAAACCATGGGCATTCTTGCCGAAGGTCTTGAAGCCTTCCTGCAGACGCTTGCTTACGAAAGACGGCATCCAGAAATGCAACGGACTCGAAATCAAGCCTGGTGCATAGCTGCTCTTTGGCAGATCATAGCTCAAGCGATTGTTCACGAAGTCAGCCATACGCTGTGCCGGTGCCGTCTGCTTCATGTTGCCCTGCTGCCAGCATTGCTTTTCCACGATTTCCTGGAAGTACATCATCTGTAGCGAATCATGAGGAGTGAAGGCAGAAGCATTCTCCTGCGCCTTCATTTCCTGCTGTTCGATGACCGACTGATGTTCCTTCACAAACTGTGCTACATCCTCGGGATGGGTTTCCACCACCATGCCCGAGTTGCTCCAGGCAGTACCGCGGTTGCTCGGACTCATACCGTTCACCACGAGCTGTTCCGGTCCTGTAGCAGCCGGAATCACAAAACCGCCCGGACACATACAGAAGCTGTAAACACCTCTGCCATCTACCTGAGTAACAAAGCTATATTCTGCAGCAGGCAGATATTTACCTCTACCGGTCTTGTTGTGATACTGAATCTGGTCGATAAGCTGGGAAGGATGTTCCAGACGCACCCCCACGGCGATGCCCTTAGCCTCGATATCTATCTTTGCCGAAGCGAGATAGCGGTATACATCGCGGGCACTGTGACCCGTTGCCAGAATAACCGGTCCGCGATAAGTTTCCTCTGCACCCGTAGCCAGATTCACGGCTTCTACGCCTATCACCCTATCGCCAGCTGCAGCATCAGGTGCCGCCAGTTTACCTTCACTCTCAAGGATCAGACGAATCATCTTGGTTTGGAAATGCACTTCTCCGCCACACTTGATGATGGTGTTGCGCATGTTTTCGATAACGCGTGGCAACTTGTCGGTACCGATATGCGGATGGGCATCTGCCAGGATATTGGTATTGGCACCATGCTGGCAGAATACATTCAGAATCTTGTCTACACTTCCCCTTTTCTTGCTTCGGGTATAGAGTTTTCCGTCACTATAAGCACCGGCTCCACCTTCACCGAAACAGTAGTTACTTTCGCCGTCAACCTTCTGGGTCTTGGTAATGTTAGAGAGGTCCTTCTTGCGTTCGCGCACATCCTTGCCTCGCTCCAGCACGATAGGACGGTAACCCAGTTCTATCAGGCGCAGGGAAGCAAAGAGACCGCCAGGTCCCTCGCCCACAACGATAACACGAGGTCTGCTGCTCACATCCGGATATTCGGTATGAACATACTGGTCGTTCTGCGGAAATTCGTTGATATAAGCACGCACCTTCAGATTGACGAAGATGGTACGCTGACGGGCATCGATGCTTCTCTTCAAAACCCTCACCTGGTTGAGCGTTCTTACATCCAATCCCTTTTCTTTGGCGAGATAACGCTTGATGCCTTCCTCGCTGGCTGCCTGTTCGGGCAGAATTCTTATCTGAAACTCTTGAATCATTATACTTTGAACTTTGAACTTTGAGCTTTGAACTTTGAGCTTTGAACTTTATGATTAGTTTTGAAAGTGACGAGTGACAAGTGACCGATTTCGCATTACATTCACAATTCACTTTTCACTTTCACTTTTTCATGCTTCCATTGTAGCCAGCACTTCGAGCGTATCTAGCTGATACATGGTGAACTTACCATCTTCCAATGTTGCGAAGGTTGGAGGATTGCCACCCTTCGGGAAGGTGATGCTGCCGGTATTTACGATGGCCTGTCCCTTCTCGTTATGAGAGAGTTCCCAGAGATGGGAGTGGCCGTAGATCATCGCCTCGTAAGGTCCCTTCGGCATGTTCTCCTTATTATATACATGTCCGTGGGTCAGGAGATAACGCTTGCCTCCGTCTACCAGCAGGGCATAGGTCTCCATGATAGGGAAATCGAGGAGCATCTGGTCTACTTCCGCATCGCAGTTGCCACGCACGGCGATGATCTTGTCTGCCAGCGCATTCAGTCTTTCCACGATACCCTTAGGGTCGATTCCTTCCGGAATGCGGTTGCGGGGACCGTAGTTGATGATATCCCCCATAATGCACATCATGTCACAATGTTCAGCCTCGAAGAAATCGAGGACCTTTTCCAGGGCTGGCAAACAGCCGTGGATATCTGAGAATAAAAGATATTTCATTCGTTCCTTCTTATGTTTGTTATGCTTATGTCTGTTACGCATTGAATTACATCGGCAAAATTAAGCAAATAATCCGAAACGCCCAAACATTTCAACGTTTTTTATATATATAATAAGGTATAAGGGAGAGAAAGAGCCTGTAATTATCTACAGAAAGAGGATTTTTACCTACAAATTGCTACTTTTTTGTTAAATTCCTTGGCAGTTTGATATATTATTCGTACTTTTGCCCTCAAGTTCTGCTTCGGCCCCGGTCGTTTCGGGGGAGGCATTACATTACCAACGTAAAATTCAAGAACATATGAAAGTATTAAAATTCGGCGGAACATCGGTTGGTTCCGTAAAAAGCATCCTCAGCTTGAAACGTATCGTTGAAAACGAGGCTAAGAAACAGAGTGTAGTGGTTGTCGTGAGCGCACTTGGCGGTATCACGGACAAACTCTTGCAAACCTCTCAGCTTGCCCTCCAGGGTGATGAACAGTGGAAAGTAGAATTCGAAGCCATGGTTGATCGCCACCACAAGATGATTGATACCATCATTACCGAAACAACAGACAGAGAAAATCTTTTCAAATCAGTTGATGCACTCTTCGAGCAGTTGAGAAGCATCTACTTCGGTGTGTATCTCATCCACGACCTCAGCGAGAAAACGCAGGATGCCATCGTGAGTTATGGAGAAAGACTCAGTTCAAAGATTGTTGCCACTTTGATTCGTGGAGCCAAATGGTTTGACTCCCGCAACTTCATCAAGACTGAGCGCAAGAACGGCAAGGGCAAGCATGTGCTCGACAGCGAGCTGACCAACAAACTGGTAAGAGAAGCCTTTGCAGAAATTCCTCGCATATCTCTCGTTCCGGGTTTTATCAGTCGTGACAAGGACACAGAGCGCACCACCAACCTCGGTCGTGGCGGTAGCGACTACACAGCAGCCATCATTGCAGCTGCCCTCGATGCAGAAGTGCTCGAAATCTGGACTGATGTAGACGGTTTCATGACTGCCGACCCACGTATCATCAAATCAGCTTATACCATCAACGAACTGAGTTACGTTGAGGCGATGGAGCTTTGCAACTTTGGTGCAAAGGTCATCTACCCTCCAACCATCTACCCGGTTTGTGTCAAGAATATTCCTATCAAGGTTAAGAATACCTTCAACCCAGATGCTCCGGGCACCATCATCAAGAACAAGATCGATGGCGACCAGAAGCCTATCAAGGGTATCTCTTCTATCAACGGTACAGCGCTCATCACCGTAACCGGTCTTTCCATGGTCGGCGTGATTGGGGTAAACCGCCGTATCTTCACCGCTCTTGCCAACGAGGGCATCTCTGTATTCATGGTGTCACAGGCATCATCAGAGAACTCTACCTCTATCGGTGTGCGCGAGCAGGATGTAGAAGAGGCTGTAAGAGTATTGAACAATGAGTTCCACAACGAGATTGCCGATGGTGCGATGTTCCCAATGCACGCAGAGAAGGGCTTGGCTACTATCGCCATCGTGGGCGAAAACATGAAGCATGCAGCCGGTATCGCCGGTAAGCTCTTCGGAACCCTCGGCCGTAGCGGTATTTCCGTCATCGCCTGTGCACAGGGTGCTTCAGAGACCAACATCTCGTTCGTAGTGAAGAGCGATTATCTGAGAAAGTCGCTCAACGTTCTCCACGACAGTTTCTTCCTTTCAGAATACAAGGTTCTGAACCTCTTCATCTGCGGTGTGGGTACCGTGGGCGGAAAGCTCATCGAACAGATCAAGAACCAGTATGCCGACCTCATGGAGCGCAGCAAGCTGAAGCTCAACGTGGTGGGTATCGCTTCTTCCAAGAACGCCATCTTCAACCGCGATGGTATCGATCTCGAGAACTACCGCGAGGAACTGAAGGATTCTGACCCTAGCACTCCAGAGGTTTTGCGCGATACCATCCTGGCGATGAACATCTTCAACAGCGTGTTTGTTGACTGTACAGCCAGCAAGGATGTTGCCGCTCTCTACCAGAGTCTGCTGGAGCACAACGTGAGCATTATCGCAGCCAACAAGATTGCTGCATCAAGCGAATATGAAAACTACGAGAAACTGAAGAAGACAGCCATCCAGCGTGGCGTGGTATTCCGTTTCGAGACCAACGTAGGCGCCGGTCTCCCTATCATCGGAACTATCAACGACCTTCGCAACTCCGGAGACAAAATCCTTAAGATTGAGGCAGTTCTCTCTGGTACGCTCAACTTTATCTTTAACGCCATCTCCAGCGTAGTTCCATTCTCTGAGACCGTAAAACTGGCTAAGGAAAAGGGCTACAGCGAACCTGATCCACGTATCGACCTGAGCGGTATGGACGTGATTCGCAAGCTGGTGATTCTCTCCCGCGAGGCAGGTTACCGCGTAGAGCAGGAAGATGTAGAGAAGAACCTCTTCGTGCCAGACAAATACTTCAAGGGTTCGCTCGACAACTTCTGGAAGAAGCTTCCAGAGCTCGATGCCGATTTCGAGGCTAAGCGCAAGGCACTCGATGTAGAGCACAAACGCTGGCGCTTCGTTGCTACCCTGGATGGCGGCAAGACAAGTGTAGGTTTGCAGGCTGTTGGACCTGAGCATCCGTTCTATAATCTGGAAGGCTCCAACAACATCGTGCTGCTCACCACCGAGCGTTATAAGGAATACCCTATGATGATTCAGGGCTATGGTGCCGGAGCCAGCGTAACTGCTGCCGGTGTATTCGCCAACATCATGAGTATCGCTAACATTTAATAATTTTAATGTTGAATGTTGAATGTTGAATGTTGAGTTGGCCTACGGACAAGAGCAGACTTGCTTTTCATTTAACACTTAACACTTGACACTTAACATTAAATAGAGATGAAACATATTATCATTCTTGGCGACGGAATGGCTGACCACCCGGTAGAAAGACTGGGTGGAAAGACACTCCTGCAATACGCCAACAAACCCTATATGGATATGCTTGCCAAGAAGGGCAAAACAGGAAGACTCGTTACCGTGCCAGATGGATTCCATCCGGGTTCTGAGGTAGCCAACAGCTCTATCATGGGCTACGACCAGAACGAGGTTTACGAAGGACGCGGACCGCTCGAGGCTGCCAGCATCGGCTATGAACTGGAGCCTACCGATCTTGCCCTGCGCTGCAACATCATCAATGTGCAGGACGGCAAGATTATCACCCACAATGGTGGTAACCTGGAAACGGAAGATGCGGATGTACTCATCAAGTATCTCAACGATACCCTCGGCAAGAAATATCCTGATGTCAAGTTTATAACCGGCATCCAGTATCGCCACCTTCTGGTGGTGAAGCACGGAAACAAGCATATCGACTGTGCCCCACCTCATGATCATCCCAACGAGGAATGGCACAAGCTGATGGTGAAACCCATCTTGCCGGAGATTGGAGGCGAAGAGGGACACATCAGTCGTCGTGATACAGCCGACCTTCTGAACCAGCTGATTCTCGAGAGTCAGGAACTCCTGGAGAACCATCCTTTCAATGTGGCACGCAAGGAGCGTGGCGAACGAATGGCCAATCTGATCTGGCCTTGGGGCGGCGGTTACCGTCCGCACATGCTCACCCTCTCCCAGATGTATCCACAGATCAAGAAGGGTTCCGTGATTTCTGCCGTAGACCTGATTCGAGGCATCGGCCATTACGCCGGTCTGCGCAACATCATCGTTGAGGGCGCTACGGGGCTTGCCAATACCAACTACGAGGGCAAGGCAGCCGCAGCTATCCAGGCATTGAAGGATGGCGACGACTTCGTTTATGTTCACGTAGAGGCAAGCGACGAGGCTGGTCATGACGGCGATCTGGAACTGAAGCTGAAGACCATCGAGAACCTCGACCAGAGACTCATCAAGCCTATCTTCGACGAGGTAAGCACCTGGGACGAGCCGGTATGTATCGCTGTTCTCCCAGACCATCCTACTCCGGTAGAGATCCGTACCCACGTAAAGGAACCTGTGCCTTTCATCATCTATTACCCTGGCATTGAGCCGGATAGCGTAGAAAAGTATGATGAGGTAAGCTGCGTAAGTGGCGGTTACGGCATGCTGCAGCTGCAGGAATTCATGAATGCCTTCATGGCGATTAATTAAAATCAACGACTTCATGATAGCCCCCAAAGCTAATCATAAAGTTCAATGTTCAAATCTCAAAGTTCAAAGCAAAAAATGAAATATTATTCAACAAATAAGAAAGCACCCATCGCCGACCTTCACAAGGCGGTAGTTAAAGGTCTGGCAGAAGACCGTGGTCTCTATATGCCAGAAATCATCAAGAAGTTGCCACAGGATTTCTTCGACAACATCGAGAAACTCTCTTTTCAGGAGATTGCCTACAAGGTAGCTGATGCCTTCTTTGGCGAGGACGTTGATGCCGAGTCATTGAAGAAGATTGTATACGATACCCTGGCATTCGACTGCCCTGTGGTTGAGGTAGAGCCTAACATCTACTCTCTCGAACTGTTCCATGGTCCTACCCTCGCCTTCAAGGATGTGGGTGCGCGCTTCATGGCACGTCTCCTACAGTACTTCGTACGTCAGGAGGGCAAGGAAGAGGTGAATGTGCTCGTAGCTACATCGGGCGATACCGGTTCGGCTGTTGCCAACGGTTTCCTCGGCGTTGACGGCATCCACGTCTACGTGCTCTATCCTAAGGGCAAGGTGAGCAAGATTCAGGAGAGCCAGTTCACTACCCTCGGCCAGAACATCACAGCCCTCGAGGTGGATGGCGTGTTCGACGACTGCCAGGCACTGGTGAAGTCTGCGTTCATGGATGAGGAACTCAACAAGCACATGAAGCTTACCTCAGCCAACTCTATCAACGTGGCACGCTTCCTGCCTCAGGCTTTCTATTATTTCAACGCCTATGCCCGCATGAAGGAGAAGGGCCTCGCCGACAAGCTGGTTATCTGCGTGCCTAGCGGCAACTTCGGCAACATCACAGCAGGCCTCTTCGGTCATGAGATGGGATTGCCTATCCACCGCTTCATCGCAGCCAACAACGCCAACGATATCTTCTACGAGTATCTGCAGACAGGCAAGTACAATCCTCAGCCTAGCAAGCAGACCATTGCCAATGCCATGGACGTAGGCGACCCATCAAACTTTGCCCGCATCTACGACCTCTACAAGGGCGATCATGATGCCATCGCTGCCTACATCGGTGGTGCTACATACAAGGACGAGCAGATTGCCGAGACCATGAAGCAATGCTACAGCGAAACCAAGTATGTACTTGACCCTCACGGAGCTTGCGGCTATCGCGCCCTGAAGGAGCAGTTGAAGCCAGGCGAGGTTGGCGTCTTCTTAGAGACCGCTCATCCAGCCAAGTTCAAGGAGAAGGAAGACAGCATCCTTGACAGCGACATTGAGATTCCTGCACGCCTTGCAGAATTCATGAAGGGTGAGAAGAAGAGCATCCAGATGACCAAGGATTTCGCATCATTCAAGAACTACTTGATGAACGAATAAACCATAAATACGGAAAAGCCTTTCTCTTTCTCAGGGGAAGGCTTTTCCCATTAAAATAAACTCAGACTCTGATTTGTCAGGACAGATGGGTCTTGAATTTTAGAACAACAGAAAACGGGAAAAATTTATGAAGATTGTTATTTTAGACGGCTATGCCGCAAACCCGGGAGATTTGGATTATCATCTCTTGGAGCAGTTGGGCGAGGTAACAGTTTATCCTCGCACATCAGATGCAGAGAAAGTGGAACGTGCCAAGGATGCCGACATCATCCTTCTGAACAAGGTGCAGATGGATGCTGAGACGCTGGCGCAGCTTCCTAAGCTGAAATACATCGGTATACAGGCTACAGGTTTCAACGTGGTAGATATCGAGGCTGCCAAGAAACAGGGCATCATCGTAACCAATATTCCTGCCTACAGCACCGACAGCGTGGCGCAGATGACCTTCGCCCTCATCCTTGCCGTAACCAACCGCGTAGAGCATTATACCCAGGAGAACCGCAACGAGCGCTGGGCTTACAATAAGGATTTCTGTTATTGGGATACCCCGCTGATGGAGCTTGCCGGCAAGACCCTGGGTATCATGGGACTGGGCAATATCGGCATGAAAGTTGCCAACATCGCCCGCCAGTTTGGCATGAACATCTGTGCCTGCACCAGCAAGAGTGCCAAAGATTTGCCTGAATGGATTCAGAAGGTAAGCAAGGAGGGTTTGCTTGCCACGAGCGATATTCTCTCGCTCCATTGTCCGCTCTCTGACGACACCTATCATTTCATCAACGAGGAGAGTCTGGAGAAGATGAAGGATACCGCCATCCTGGTAAATACGGGTCGCGGTCCGCTGGTAGATGAGGAGGCTGTAGCTGCTGCCCTCCACGAAGGCAGTCTGGGTGCCTACTGTGCTGATGTGATGGCTCAGGAGCCACCATCAAAGGAGAATCCGCTCTTTGGCGAGCCTAATGCCTACCTCACCCCTCATATTGCCTGGGCCACCTACGAGGCTCGCGAGCGCCTGAACAAACAGGTAGCTGCCAACGTCAAGGCGTTCCTCGAGGGCAATCCGATTAATGTGGTGAATAAGTAAGGTTTATCTCCTCTTCACCAGAACATAGATGATGACGGGAGCCCCGAACAGCGGGGTGACGGCATTCAGGGGGATGATGCCACCGCCCGACGGAAGGGTGCAGAAAAGATTGCAGACGAGGGCAATGACTGCACCCATCAGCATCGTGACGGGCAACAGGCGGCGATGATTCTCCGTGCCGATGATGAGGCGGGCGATATGCGGCGTTGCCAGACCGATGAAGGCGATGGGACCGCAGAAGGCGGTAACCACAGCCGTAAGAAGACCGGTGATGATGAGCAGAACGATGCGCAGACGTCTGATGTTGAAACCCAGATTCTCGGCATACTGTTCGCCTAACAGCATGGCGTTCAGCGGTTTTACAAGGAGCAGAGATGCAGCTAGAGCGATGAGGGCAAGCGGGATGAAGAACATCATCTGCTGGCTCGAAACATTGCCAAAGCTGCCCATGCCCCAAACCATATACGATTTCACACCCTCCTCGGTGGCGAAGAAGTTGAGGAGCGAGATGGCGCTGCTCGCCAAATAGCCCACCATCAGTCCGATGATGAGCAGTACCGTATGGCTGCGCACAATGGCAGAAAAGAAGGTGATGATGCCCATCACCACCATAGCACCTATAAAGGCGGCGATGAGGATAGCCAGGAAACCGCCGATGGTATAGTTGCCGGCATCGCTCAGAAAACCTACCCCTAAATCATCCAGGGCGATGTTGCCGCCAAAGGCAAGCATCACGATGGCTACAGCCAGTCCGGCTCCGCTGCTTATTCCGAACACGTCAGGACCCGCCAATGGGTTGCGGAAGGCTGTCTGCAGGAGCAAGCCGCTTGTGGCGAGGGCGGCACCCGAAAGCAAGGCGGTAATAGCCGCCGGCAGTCGCGATTCCAACAGAATATAGCGGTAGGTTTCGTCAGTCTGAGATCCCGAAAGAATCGCCCCCACGTCCTGCCACGGGATGTTTATACTCCCCCATGCCAGGTTGGCGAAAAACAGTATGATAATGGCGATTGCCCCTAAAACGATGGTTTTCATTCCCTAAAACTATTTCTTATAAAATCTCAATTTGCCGAACCGCTCACCATGAGCCAGGATGATGAACTCTCTGAGCAGCAGTTCGGGATGGAAACTCGTAAGTTCGAAATAAGGTACCGTAGAGGTATCTACCTGATAGATATTCCCCTGGCTGAAGGCAGCAAGAGCCTTGTAGCCGTCATATTCCTGAAGCAGCTGAGCCTGCGACAAGGGAGCACCTCCGAAGTACTTGAACGCCCATACGTCCACCTGCTTTCCCTTCGCCAGAATCTGCTCCGGACTCATCGCCAGACTTCCGCTGTGCTGATCATCCGAGAAGATATAACGGGCGTTGGCATCCTTCAACAGAATACCGATAGTACTCTGACCACCAGGTACATACCATACGTTGCCCGTCTTTCTTTCGGTCAATATAGAAAGTCCCTTCGGCAGCTTTCCAGCCTCAGCCTTCAGCTTCAGATACTCCTTCTCAATCTGAGAGAAAAGAGAATCAGCCTTTGATTTGCAAGAACCCGATATTCCGTTGCTTTTTCCCTCTTCATTTCCAAAGAGCATGCCGTAGAATTTCATCCATTCCGCCCTGCCCAGTGGCGAAGATTCCATATAGTCGGCTGCTTCGATGATGGGGATATGCAGCTTGTCGAGCTTGCCATATCCTCCGCTGTTCTCGAAGGGCGAAACGAGGATTGCTTCCGGTTTCAGGGCGATGATGCGCTCGATGTCGGGCGCCATGCTCGAACCGCAATCCACGATAGGATTCTGAGCAGAAGTACTCCCAGAAAGAGCAACCCTCTTCTTAACATCCGGAATATTGATATAATCGAGGTCGCAGACACCACGGATAGCCTGCTGGCATCCCATTTCGTACATCAGCTGGCAATGGGGAGCAATGAAAACGGCACTCCTCTCCACCGGTGTGCGCACGGTATCGGTAGTGCATCTCGCCCCCGTGCTACGCCTTCTGGCAAGCATCGCCACCGTCTTATCCCCCTCCTCACCCTTCGGAATCAGGATATAGCGATGCAGCATCGTTCCCGCCTTCCAGGGGTTGGCAACGAGAGCCTCAGCATACTGATAATCAATACCTTCTGCTTCATCGGAAGCCGCTTTCCCATCGCCATGTTTCACGATGGTGAGCAACTTGGCGTACTTCATCTCCAGGGTATCGCCAGCCTCCGCATCAGCAGCAGCCGTCTTTCCTCCCTGGCATGCCGCCATCAGCAGGGCCGCCGTTGCCCCACACAAAAGAATATACAGTTTCTTCATAATCTTACAAAATATGTGTGCAAAGATACGAAGAAATCTCCATTTTCCGTTTGTTTTCTCGAATATTCTTTGTACTTTTGCCCCCAAATTTAACTAACACTACAATTTAATAAGTCAAAATGAAGAAGATTATCTGGGGCATAGCCCTATTATGCTGTACATCGATGGCTGCAAATGCGCATACCGGCTGTCATCATTCAGCGCAGAAATGCAACTGCAAGAGAGGTTATTACACACAGTATTACGGCGACAAGCCCGAACTCATTAAAGAGGCGATAGCTTGGGCGGAGAGCGGCGCTTGGCGCAACGGTTTCGACAAGGCGAAGCCCCATTCCAGCGTAAACCTCGTAGATTTCTATCTGCAGTATCAGAAGAATCCGCAGCAATGGCAGGCGCTCTTCGATTATCTGGCAAAGACCGATTTGCTGAGCATTCCGAAGGGAAAGCACAAGATTCCGGGTTCCGACCTCGTGGTAAGTGTTGAGGACAGCAAGAACGAGCCGTTGGAAAAGCGCCGCAGCGAGAGTCATAACAAGCACATCGATTTTCAGTATGTGGTAAAGGGAACAGAGCGTTTTGGCATCATCGACCATTACTCCAGCACCCCCAACTGCCAGTATCGTCCCGACGTAATCCATTATGATTACGACCGACGCAAGGCCCGTTTCTTCGACAGCACTCCCGGCGAATTCTTCATCTTCTTTCCGAGAGATTGGCACATCGCCAAGATAGCAACAGATGGTGAAGACCAGACCATCCGCGTTATCGTAATCAAGGTAGATTATAAGGATTAAAAAGTATTGAAAATAATATGTTACCCAAGGTGGGTCTCAAGGTGGGTCTCAAGGTGAGATTCAAGGTGGAAATCAAGAAATAGAGAATACAAAGAAATGAGGGTGTGTCATAGCGTAAAAACCTGCCTTTTTACGCTATGACACTAAAAAAACGCAGAGATACCCCCTGGCATCCCTACGTTTTCTATATCATTTGCCCAATAAAGCCCTCACTTCCTCAGGCGTTCTGTTCATCATCTTGGCCACCATTTCCAGGGGCATTCCATTCTCCAGCATGCCTTGCGCCATGCTTTTTATCTGAGTAGCTTGCTCATTTATCTGAGTAGCTTGCTCATTTATCTGAGTAGCTTGCTCATTTATCTGAGTAGCTTGCTCATTTACCTGATTAGCCTGCTCGCTAATAATCTTATTGAGTTTCATCACCTGCGTATCGCGAGCCTCTATGGCAGAATAGTATTCATCTTCATCATTCATTTCCTGCCGGATATTAGCACTCATTGTGGCGAGTCCCAGACGGTGAACGATATACATCATATCCGAATCATCCTTATATTTGTCACCCTCCAGACATAACATCTGCTGGTTCTTCTTATCCCTCTGCGACTGGTCGAACACGCTCAGCACCTTGTCGAGCCTGTTATTGATTTTGCCATGCAAAAGAGGAATCTGCACCAGGATACTGTCATGCGTCAGACTGTTGATGAAAGGATCATCCATCCCGTTCTCCACCTCTTTCCCGTCATAGTCGAGCGCCTTGTGATTCACGTATACTACAGCCTTGTCAATATCTCCCACTCTATGACCCAGCAGATACACAGCCACCATCGGCACGGCATATCCCTTGCCCTCTCCTTCCTTTATCATATTCTCCTCAGCATTATACTGGGCAGCCAGATAACGGCGGAACCGGAGCGTCTCGGTATCGAGCCATGTCTTCTGAAGTTCAATAAGGATGAGTCTTACGCTTCCATCCTCTTCCCTCACCCTGGCAGCAAAGTCGATGCGAAACATCGAGATATTGTCGCGGGTGATATTAGGATGCTCATGCCTCCTCATTTCCACGCTCACCACTTCCTTTTTCAGCAGAGCGGCGAGCACGGTTTTGGCGATGCGTTCGTCTTCCATCAGGAATTTGAACACAGAATCGTATATCGGATTAGCTACATAGTAAATCATATCTCTGTTCCTCCATAATTATATTTCCGCTACAAAGATACGAGTTTTCCGCGAAACAGCAAAGTTTTTGAGGATGAAATATCAGAAATGGCTGAAATTAATCGGATTATGGTTTTAAAAAAGAAACACAGCACTTATTATAGCTGTTTGAATATTATCCCCTAAGTCTTCATCAGGTAAGATATGTTTTTTCTTCCTACACTCGCATCCGACTCATTTTACGCATAAGATTGATTTCCATCTCCGCAAACTGCAAGTACCGTCCCGACGTGATTCATTATGATTACGACCGCCGCAAGGCCCGTTTCTTCGACAGCACCCTCAGCGAATTCTTCATCTTTTTTCCGAGGGATTGGCACATCGCCAAGATAGCAACAGATGGTGAAGACCAGACCATCCGCGTTATCGTGATTAAGGTAGATTATAAGGATTAAAAAGAGAAATGAAAATATAAAAAGGTCAGGCTCTATTCTACAAGAACCTGACCTTTTATTATTTTAATGTTACTCAAGGTGTTACTCAATATATTCCTTACCTATCTTATTAGCACATTTCTTTAGACAAACAATTCTATTTTTCATCCACAGAAAACATCCACCCGTTTGCGACAAGCCAAATGAATGTGTCAACGAGATTATTCAAAGGGACTAAACTATCGGCTTTTCCGATATATGTATATTTACCATTATCGAAATGTAAGTAACACCATTGTACTTATCAATTCTCAAATCCCAAGAAACGCATTCGCCAGTTTCTTCATTCTATATTAGCGTCAAGTATGATGGTAACATTTGATATTGTCGTAATAATGAGGCTTAACCCATGTCATATCGGCAGTTTCTAAAGAGTAGCCAACAGTAAGTATCAGTCTTAACTATTCGGGCGGACCGATAATTGATTTTTAATCTTGCTTTTCATTCTCTTCTAAAAGTTTCTTTTTAAGATATTCACGCATAAGGGCATCTGTTTCTTCACGTTCACGATTTCTGCGACCAACCCAAGAGAAAAAGCTAGCAACACAACCAAAAACAAGTCCTGTAATACACATTATTTGAAGAATAGAAACAATCTTCAAAGGACTACTTGTAAGCCTAGTAATAGTGTCACCTGGCGACATTCCCTCCGCGAACAAAGGTACAAGAACTATCAAGAGTATAGCAAATACAACTCCCGATAAGAATGCTTTTCCAAAAACTTTCATAATGGCGATATTTACAAGAGTTCCCCGCAGACAACCACTTGGAGGATAATTCTACAATGTTTATAGATTTAGAAAGTGGGCTGCCACCCATGCACCACTTGAAGGTATCGCCAAACACCTGAATATACGCACGGATAGGCAGCCCACGTATATGAGCTGCTCCGTGCCTTGCATATTCTTTGTAGAGATTTGGCGATTTTACAAGAAGTAAGGCACTTTCTTTATTCCACGAAAACTTTGTCCCGAAAGACAATGACAAAGATACGCAAAAAAAATGAAAGAAAGTTAGACATGCCTAAAAATATAAGACTTTTTCACATATAGCGTTAATGTTGGTGAGTTCTTGTATTCGTATATAGAAAAAAAGAGTATGGACTTGCCGTTATACTTGTTTACAAATGGTATTTCCTTTAATTAACGTATTATGTATCGCCACTTCTATATTAGAAACGTTGCTCTGTTCCTTCGCCTAGGTTATTGATTAACGTTACCTTGAATTAACAGCCACGAGCATCAGAGTATTGTCGTATATAGTCACCTAAAATATAAAAAAGTCAGGCTATATTCTACAAGAACCTTTTATAATTCAAATGTTACTCAAGATGTTACCCAAGATGTTACTCAAGGTGGTATTCAAGATGGATCTCAAGATGGGTCTCAAGGTGGTATTCAAGGTGTTCTCCAAGACGAAGAATTAGATGATTGGATAGAAAAACAGATAAAAAATAATCCAAAAATTACAGCAAAAGAACTAGCTTTATTATCCCAAAAAGGATTAAATACAATCAGGCGACGCATCGCCAAACTTCCTCATATACAATACGTTGGAAGTGGATATAGTGGACATTGGGAAATCAAGAAATAGGAAATACAAATAAATGCAGCCTCTCGATTATATAAAAGAGAGGCTGCATTTTTCTTATGGTATCCAAGGTGGGTCTCAAGGTGGGTCTCAAGGTGTTACCAATCTTGCCCCAAGCGACCAATGACGGTGACACGAGTTTTACGAAAACTACTAAATACCAACATCCTTAACGGATACCACGGAGCAATCATTCACTTGCAACAACACCTGCATGTCATCAGCTCCTTCCTGGTCAAGTCCTTTCATAAGGCAGGTTGGGCATGACGACACCTGACGCCTGGCTAGTTTCTCGCTATAACCACTTATACGACTCAACTGGGCGACTAAAGCCTCAGCATCGTTCACTTGCTCCAAGACCACAGAGTAATTGCCCAAATTGAAATTCGGGTATCCCATTTCCATGGTGATGTTCTGTACAGACCTGCTGGACTCCTCTTTCTCCCGATGCTTGTCGAAAATGCGCAAGCAGAACTTGACGACATACCACAGGACGACAAATACCAAGACCACCATGCCTATCATACACCCGACTGCCTGAACAGCCATGTTACCAGAGCCCCACCCTCTAAAGCAAGACCCTACAAATCCTTTTCCACTAAATATTCCCATAACTACTCTATTTTTTATGATTAATAATGAATAATCCTCCTTGCTAATCTACCCGATGAAGGTTTTCAAATCCACTCTCGGCATAGATATGTCCATCACTACCCTTATAATAGGTGCGCTGTGCCAAAACAGAAAGGGCGAAGATACCGGCTATAACCATCAGCACCTGAAGGATAATCTTCAGAAGCACGATGATAACTCCCCAGGCTGCTATCAAAAGGCCGACGAGATAAATAACGGTAAAGATGGTGACTATCAAGCCCTTGCCTGCGCCCAACGCCTCGGCATTCTTCTTGGCAGAGATGGCGATACCCGAAACCAAAGTACCCAAGAAAAGGATGAACATGATGGCATCGCTTACCATCCCTTGCCATCCAAGCCACAACTGCACTATCATGGCATAGGCTATCAACACCGGTAAGCAGGCGGCAAGACTCACCATGGCTGGCTTAAGGCTAAGCTTCCCCTTCTTCTCATCAGGAACATCGGCGAAAATCAAGGTCTCAAACATCTTAAATGTATAGAACTGCAAAGCCACTACTGCGCCAAATGGGATTACACGGAATAAAGAGCCAAAGAATCCATAACGGTCGTTGTCGCACCACCAAAACATATCGCCACCAAGAACCTTGTAGCCTACCACTTCTATGAAGGACACGAGAAGCATGCAAACCGGTATAACCTTCAGAGCCAAAGGAACGGCCGGAGAACTCTTGCGAGCCACGAAGAAAGTGGCCAGAATCATACCCATCAATATCAGTACCAGCACGGCAGGCGTATAGGTGGCATAGAAATGACCCAGGGCGGAGTGTTTCTTCACCGTGTCCTCGCTCAATGGATTGACCGTGCCCTCAGGATTGTCGGCGCTGAACTTCAGATTTCCCATATATGTCATATAGGATGCGCCATCCTTCTTGAATGCCACATAATATCCGTTGGCCTTTCCGCACGACTCGATTTCCATCCCCCTCAGGAATTTCACCGTTTGGATAGGCTCGCTTATCTTCCAAAGCGAATCGGGCTTCGAGGCTACCATACACTCTACGGAATCTCCCCAAAGAGGATCCAGTTCAAACTTCTGAGCCGAGATAGACAGACAGCTCAATAACGCGATGAAGAAAAAAGCTAAACGATGTTTCATAATAGTTTGTGATAATTAAATGATAAACTAGGGAAATAGTAGCAATAAGAATTGCCATACGTTTGCAAAGATAGCCTTTTTTTCGGTACCGAGGGGAGATTTCCGCAAAAAAAAAGTTTCATTACGTAAAAACATGATGATTTTTACGCAATGAAACTTCTACGAAGCCGAGAGGATGCAGTTTATCCTTGCCAAGATATCCCTTACCCCATCTCCTCCACCACTTCCACTACCACTTCGCCCTTACGGGAGATGACCTTCTTGATGCGGTCGTAGAGCTGGAGGAAGGTATCCTGGCTGTGGATGACGAAGCCGGGAGGACAGGCCTCGCCCACCAAGATGCCGCCCTGACGAAGCGTGAAGGGACCATTGCCCGGCTGAAACATCGGACAATTCACAGCATGAAGGGCCGAGAGATGACCCCTCTCATGATGCTTACGCTCTTCGGCACAGGATTGACAGGCGCTAGATTGATTGGCGAAAGATTCACAGGCGCTGGATTGACAGGCGCAAGATTGATTGGCGCAAGATTCACAGGCGCAAGACAACTGAGCCTCATCAGAAGAAGACGAATTTTCCGACTGCAGGCGATGCAGGAACAGCATCTTGCGATGATGGAACGAACACTTGGCTATCTCCACCCGATACTCCCCAGGAGCCAGATTGCCACCCTCACGCTCCACGGTATCGCAGATGCGCTCATGGTCGATGAGACCACCCTTGCGGTCTAATATCTCTTGAAACAGGCGACCGATTACGGCGCCACGAACTGTACGGAAACGATTTAAAACTAACTTCATCATAACACGAAATAACTTAAAAACAACAATAGAAAAACATTTGAAATTCACATTCACTTTCACATTTTCTGAACGTAAAACGACTGGTAATAATCAGACAAATCCTTGCAACCTTCTGGCAACTGGTGGTACACCAGCTGAGGAAACATCTCCTTCAGTTTCATATAAAGACCGATGCCCGGTTTGTCCTGATCAGGCCACATGTGAAGATTCCTACCCGCCAAAAGACTGCGGCATTCATCATTACAAAGCGTAGCACTCGGGATGGCTATTGCCTTGTAACCCATAGACATAGCGCTCCAGCAATCGGTACAACCCTCGGTAATAACCAATGGCTCATTTTCTGTCACCTGCGGCAAAATCTGCATTCCATATACCATCGGCTTGCTACCTGGTGCAAACTTAAACCGCGGTTTTTCTTCAGTCTTATCTCCCAGATATCTGCTCTGAACCGTCAGCAGATTGCCATGAACGTCATAATAGGGAATCAACAAGGAAGGACCATCAAAAAACTTTCCACCAAAGCGATAGCCAGCAATGGAGAAATCTGTGCTCACCACTCTACACCAATAGATATATTCCGGGCGCAACTTTCTCTGATAGAACAGGAAATCCTTGGCTTTATCTGTCAGTTTCTTACCCATGAGCATACGCATCAGATAATCTACGTCAGGCTTATGCTGAAACTCGCCTCTGAGATTGAGTCTGTCCGTATCACATTCAGATTTTCTATGCTCAGCAACAGCTTTATCCCGATGTTGCACATCCTTTCGGTTACCAGCTGACTGATTAGCAGCGCTGATTTTGAATCTTCTGCACAGCCATTGGCAAGCCTCCGAAAAAGAGAGATTCTCCCGTTTCATCACCAGGTCGATATTATCTCCACCCCATCCGCATGCAAAGCAATGACAAGTGTTGGTGGAAGTCCAGAAATGCAAACTCGGATTTTTATCATTATGACTGATACAGAGGGCATTATGATACCGCAAGCCCATTCCCAATTCATCAGCGACCTCCAGGATGCTGATAGCTCTAAGTTTAGAGAGCGTATTTGAATCAATATATTCTGCCATCTTCTAATTGTCTTTTTTAATATTACTATCACCCATAGTGCCTTTCTGCTGCGTCTTTCTAAGCACCTTTCTATCCTCGCCCTTTGCTGGTTTTTCGAGCCATCCCCATCTGCGCCAGTTGCACACCATGTTGCGGGCAGGCGTCTTGAGCCCCTTCTGCTTCAGAAATTCCTCCAGGAACTGATAAGAGAATTCCTGCGGCAACTCGCTGAAATAGTCTACAGTATGATAAGGCTCTCCTTCGCCCTCGGCAGAAATCTGCTCGAAAGCCTTGCCCCACCGCTGCAACATATTCTGCAAGATGCGGTCGGCACAAGCCAGATAGGTCTGTTTAACCAGTTTCCGGATTTCCTTCTCGCTTTTCTTCCCCTCAACCTTGTATAGCACTTGCATGAGGGCAGCGATGCGGAAGGCAGAAACCGAACTGCGCTTGTAGAAGACATCCATCGACTTAGACATGGTTTTCACCACCTGCTGGCGGCAGTCGTTACACCATTTTACCACCGTCTTGTAGAGCCAGCTCATATCCTCCTCTATCTCCTGATGGAATTTTCCATCTTCCTCATAGCACAATCCGAAGAGCTTATCCAATGTATTCTCCAGCTCATTACGCTGCGTATCGGTCAACGCCTGAAACTGTGGCGGATTGTCGCCCAGATGACTGATGAGCGGGCACAAGATGGTACGGGTTACAGCACCGCCCTCAATGGCAGCCTTGTTCATATATCTGCTCACCGCACTCTGGGTGCCGCAGAATACGAACGAGAGCAAGGCATCTACCATGGCACTATAGCTGGATTCGCTCATGAAATCCTGACCATATACGCTGCCCAAATCGTAAGCCGTCTTGATAACCTGCGAGAGGTCGGCAAACTGGCGCTTGGCAGAATGCACGATGGCAGAAATCTCATCGGCAAATTCGAAGAGCGTCTTCGGAGCACCATAAAGTTTGACGGCTGCATCGCATCGCTTGATAAACATGGTGAGCGATACGGTTTCGGGCAGGATGGTGATGTCGGTCTTCGGTTCGGGTGGCAGCTTGCCATCCTTCTTTCCCTGGCGTCGCTTCAGGGCAGCATACTCCTGCTCCTTGGCTCTCATCTCGCTGTCGCGCTCGATGAAAGGTTTCATCAGGGTACGCATGATGTATCTGGCAAACGACTTTCCGCTCGACTGCTCGCCCTCTACGATAACCTGCAACACGATGGCCGATTTTTCTCCCTGATTATCATACACATACTGTATTCTGACACGTGTAAGATAAACGCTGAGCATGGCTGCAGCCACCACCAGCGTAGGATACTTGAGGTCAGAAGGCGAAGTGATCATCCATTCTCTGATGCCCGACGGATAATCCTTATCGGCAATCAGGTGATGCATGGGCATCTCTTCATTCTCTTCAGCCTGTTCAGCCAGCTTTTTTCCTATCACCCCAGATGATACCTTGTTATTGATTCCGCCCTTGGTATCCTCAGGCTTTGCCACTGGATTAGTCCGAGACGCTTCCTGTGGAGGTATTTTCTTTACTTTTTCCATAATCAACAAATACTGATTTTTTCTGAATGCAAAAGTAAGGAAAAAAAGCCTCTCAGGCAATAGGCGTCCTGCCGGTTCGCCTCCTACTAAGCCTCATCGCCGGCAACTAAGCCTTCCGCTAAGCCTCGGGCTCATCTGAAGGCAAAAGACGGAAGATAACATCAGCATAGTAAATGGTGCTCCTTGGATAGGGTCTAAGCGTCTGAAGGCAGGCGTACCGTTCCTTGGAGGCTTTGCGCCTCCAGCCACTGGGCGAACCTCCGCTGTGTTTTCAATGGTATTAGATTTATTCTTGCTAAAATATTGTGTCCATAAAGACACAGCAAGGTATGTTTCGAGTTACTCGAAACCTTTTGGGTTACTCCCAAAAGAACTTGCCTGTCGGTAATTTGTTCCTCCGTAGTCGGGCAATTAAGAAGGAAAGAACATATAAAAAAGTATAAAAAGTTTCTGATTTTTCTCATAAACAAATTAGATTTTATATATTTGCGCAAAATTAGAAACAATGACAGAACTATTGAGTATATTATACAAGCTGCGGATATTCACCTTAGATGAACTTTCTGAGGCTCTGAAAGACAAGGTGAAGGCGGTGGAGGCGTTGCTCGCCCGGTACAAGCAACAAGGGTGGATTGTGGCTATACGGCGCAATACCTATTGCATGAAGGATATTGCATCAGGCTTACCTGTTTGCGACAAGTATGAGATAGGAAGCCACTTGTCACCTACAGCTTGCATCAGTTATCACACAGCATTGGAATTTCATGGATTGGCTCATCAACCCTTCAATGAGGTTTTTGTGAAAAGCATGACTCGCTTCAATCCCTTTTCTTTCGATGATGTGGATTATACCTATTGCCGACAAACAAAGGAAATCGTTGGTATGATGATTCCCAAGGGAAATCCATACGTGCGAGTAACGGATGTGGAGGGGACGTTGTTGGATTGCTTTGACCGCATCGACCGAGCTGGTGGTATCGAGGAATTGCTGCATTGTATGGAGGGTATCGTCTTGCTCAATGAGGAAAGGCTCATCGATTATCTCGCAAAATACAACAAGGCTTTTCTGTACCAAAAGACAGGCTATCTGTTGGAGCGCATCAAGGAACAAGCCAAAATCTCGGAATCTCTCTTAGAGTTGTGCCGAGCCAAGGGAACCAAAAGCGTTAAGTGGTTGACTAACAACGAAGAGTCGGATACATTTGTAAATAAATGGCGCATGTATGTGCCGCAAGAACTAACATCAAAGGAAGAATATGAACTCATATAACAAACAAGCTCTTGACATCATCGCCAAGGAGCAAGGCTTTATTCGCGACAACCTCGAAAAGGTGATGCGATTGGTGGAGATACTCAACTATTTCCATGACAGTCCTTTGCTGTCTAAATCTCTTGTGCTGAAAGGTGGCACAGCCATCAATCTCACCGTTTTCCAACTGCCAAGGCTCTCGGTAGATATAGACCTCGACTTTACGGTAGATTGCGACCGAGAATCCATGCTCTCTATTCGCCAAGAAGTGAATAACGAGATTCTACGCTATATGGAGTCGGACGGTTATCATCTTGCGCCTGGCTCCAAGACACCGCATACGCTTGACTCATGGGTGTTTCATTATACCAATGCCGCAGGCAACAACGATGGCATCAAGATAGAAATCAACTATTCCGACCGTTGCCATATCCTGCCTGCCATAGAGACTCATGTGTCCATTCCGTTTCTGAGCGATGTGAAGGTACGTTCTCTTTCACCTGTCGAATTGTTCGCCACCAAGATAAACGCCTTGATAGGTAGAAGTGCTGCACGTGACATTTATGATGTCTATAACATGGTGAAGCATCAGCTATTCGTGAGCGATGAAGAGAAAACGTTGCTGAGAAAAGCGACCGTCTTTTATCTGACTGTTGGCTCAAGCAGAAAAGACAACTCTAC
This sequence comes from Segatella sp., assembly GCF_977051555.1. NCBI lineage: Bacteria > Pseudomonadati > Bacteroidota > Bacteroidia > Bacteroidales > Prevotellaceae > Segatella > Segatella sp. The sequence goes on along the minus strand of NZ_CDRSSE010000050.1, from coordinate 531 downwards.
GCCTACGGAATATACTGACTTTCCGCAGATTGACAAGATTCGTTTTCCGCAAATTCGTTCGCAACTCTTGCCTGTGCTTAGGCGCAGTGAGCATTTTGACTTTGAAAAAGCCAAGACAGAAGTGAAAGACTTTCTCTCAAAGCTATTGGTTCTGACAGAATCAGAGAAAAAATATGTGCGGGAATTCAATGACAAGAAGTATATTCCAGAATTGCTGTTCGAGGATAAAGAGATGGTCAATAGAATCAAATTTCATCCTATGGCTTTGTGGAAGACAAGGAGTCGTTGAATGTTTTTTCTGTATTTTTTGAAAAAAGTTGTTGTTTTGCTTAGTTTTTTGATTCCCTCAACTGTATATACAGTATATGGACTATAAAACAGAGAATAGGCTATGAGTAAATATTTGATAAGTTTGATTTTGCTTTCGGTGATAAGTATGGGCGTTTCTGCCCAACGTATCACTCGACAATATAATAATGTGTCATTTTCTGCGGCATTAAAGGATTTGAATGCCCGACAGGATAAGTATGT
>NZ_CDRSSE010000049.1:0-28006 GCF_977051555.1 Segatella sp. | reverse complement strand
GCTGACTTCTTTCAGATTCCGCGTCACCACGGACACCCTTGTCTCTCTGGCTAGACGATTCCCACTACTAGGGCTCGTTAGGGACTTGCACCCATTAGACAACACACATGCTAGTCAAACAAAAAGAGGGTGCACCATGAACTGATGGTACACCCTCCTAAAACAACTAACAATTTCACTAAACTTATAACTTACCAATCTTCTTCATTCTGTCTACCTGCGTCTTTACTACATCCAATGTAGATTTATCAGTAGAAAAAACGGAGTTCAGACCTTGCGCTTCCTGAGCAGGATCACCGGTGTAGTCATCACCTACCTGCCACTGCTCATGCTTAGGATTGGCAAAACCGCCCCATCCCCAGAAGTTGCAACCGGCAAAGTAACCGCCGGATGCAGCATTGTCGCCAACAAGACTGAACACATACTTATAATATCCATCACGTGCTTCTGTTGTAGAAGAAGTTGAAAAAGAGAAACCATCACGAGGATAGCCGAACTCCTCCATCACCAATGGCTTCCTGATACGTCCGCATACCTCAAGATGTTCATCAATATACTCCTTGGTATTCTGGCAGGAGATTCCCAAATCTTCCTGCAAATGGTCTTTTCTCGCCCAACTCCAGTTGTATGGCCAAAGATGAATGTTGCAATAATCCACATTCTTGTCGGCACAAATCCGTTCCCAACAGTTCAGTTCACCTTCACATCCCCATTTGCCTTCGCTACCGATAGAAATCAGATGATTCTTATCGAGCGAACGGATCAGTTTGCTCGCTTCACCCAGCCACTTTTCGAAAGCAGGCAACTGCTCTTTGCTGAAAGCACGAGGCTCATTACCTATCTGCCATGACATGATAGCCGGGTCGTCCTTATACTTCTTCTTTGTATATCTGTTGGTTCTCGTAAGTATGAATTTCACATAATCATAGAATAGCTGATGCGCCTTTTCGCAGGATGCATATTTGGCGACGAAGTTCATGAAGGCAGGATATCCATCTTCGTTAGGACGGGGAGCCTGGCCCAAACCAGCCTGCTCCAGGTAATAACCATAACCGCCACTCCATTCCCAGGAATTGTTCAGATAGAGCACGGCCAGCATCTTGCGTTTGCCCATCTCCATCAGCAGATAGTCGAGACCGGCAAGAATCGTATCATTATAAACGCCCGGAGCTTCCTGCAGCGTCGGCTCCACCTTGGTCTTCACTCCTCGCTTTCCATCAGAGCCCACCAGGATGCGGAGGTTGTCAATGCCCATCTCCTTCATCTTATCGAGTTCCCTACAGAGACGCTCACGGTTGCCGCCCTGTCCTTCTGAACCGAGGATGGCACCATACCAGAAATTGGTACCTACATAATAATAAGGTTTACCGTCGCGAACGAAATGTCCGTCCTTTACCTGCACAAAGTTTGACTTCGCAGAGATATTGCATGTAGCCAATGCCATCATCAAAAAAACAAATATCTTCTTCATTTATTTATTAAGTTTACAGTTTAAAGATTCATTTTCGGTTGCAAAGATACTAAATAAGGGCAAAAAAGCATGATACTTTTTTGCCCTTTCTACATATAAATCTAAACTATGCTTATTTATTATTGCTTTTTCTCTATTTTTCTAAGGTTTCGGATAGATTTTCAGGTAATCTTCCATTCCTTCGGCTGCTCCCTGCATCACACCTTTAAATATATAGGAGTCAGAAACCACCTGCTTTTTTCTGTCGAAGATGGTCATGTGAGGAAGAGGCTGCACATTGATATCCCAGACGTATGGGATAAGTCCTGCCTTCATCATTTCGGCAGGCGCATGTCCTTTCCAATAAAGAGCCACCTTGCCTCAATCGGCATCTTTGTCCATCAGGGTAAATATATAAGGATCGTAGAAATGAACCTCTGCCATCAGACGGTTCTTCACCTTATCCTTCAGACGGGTAATGTCATAAGAATCCTTGGCAGCCAAATCAATCTCGGTCTTTGGAGTCTGTACGATGAGCACACGGCTGGCATTATTACCACCGGTAGCACGGACGGCATCGATAAACACCTGTTCGTATGCCAGAAGACGGTCGGCAAACTCCTTACTATCAGGAGCCAGCATGTCGCCTTGAACCTGCGGACTGGCGCCTCCCACTCCCGGTTCGTTGAGGGCAGCAAAGAGAACCCGCTGGTCATACGTTTTGAATTCCTTTGCTATATTCGTCCACAGCTTGCGGAACATCTCCTTATGCTCTGCCACATTCACCCCACTGGTAAAAGCATCATGCTCCATCCATCCGCCATCCCAGTGTTCGTTGATGATGACACAGAGACCGGCATTGAGACCATAGTTTACGATTTCCTTGATTCGTTTCATCCAGACAGGATCTATGGTCATATTCTCCTTATCCGTAAGATGTCCAGCCACCCAGGATGTAGGGATGCGAAGGCTGTTGAATCCCTGCTGCTTCAAGCTCCGGATATAACTTTCTGAAGTTTTATCATTCTGCCATGAAGTTTCCGACTTCAGTCCTGCCTGATTGGTAAAGACATCGTTCCAGTCGCATGCCTCCATCGTATTACCCAGGTTGACTCCTGGAGCCATATAGTGAGCCAGTTCGGTAGCCGTGAGTTTCATTTTCGAGATACGACCATCCACTGGTTTAACCTGTGCGGCAGCCCAAGCGAAATGAGCGGCAGCCAATATAATCATAACTATCTTCTTCATATATCAATCTAACGTATTATCGGGTTTTGAAGTTATCATGTTGCAAAGATAGCGAAAAAGCTGTAGCGTGAATGTATACTTTTGATAAAAGGATAGGTATATTATGTTAGGATATACGATATTTGCACAAAAAAAGGACGCACATCAGAGAAAGATTCTCCGATATGCGTCCACACACTTTATATTAAACCTAAAGACTTAATATCTCGTTTTTTATTTAGCAGGCCACTTTGCTGCTGCAACTCCGGCTGTAATACTCTCAAGCATATTAGCATTGCTAACACTTGCACCAGCACGGTTGAAGATGGTCATGCTAGGATAATTACCATTGGTATCCCAAGCCATTGGAACACAACCATTATTGATAGCACTAGTTACGACAGCCTTGTAATAGTCCTTAACTGATGCATCATGAACAGCATCCTTACCGATGGCCAAACGCTGGTTGGCACCAAACTCACCAATCAATACAGGATAGCCCTTGTCGAAGAAGTTGGTCTTCATCTTCTTCATCTGAGCCTCTACATAATCCTCGTTATATTTAGCATCAGCTGTACGATCAGCCTCAGAACCATTGGTGTTGTTCTTACCCCAATAGAGATAGTACTTACCCCAATCCTTGTCTTCACTCATATCTGTAAACTGATAAGGATCGTAGAAATGAACCTCTATCATCAGACGGTCGGTAGCAGAATCGTGAAGCTTAGCCATATAATTATGAGCTACGGTATTGTCGATATTAGTATTAGGACCCTGAACCACCAGAACTCGCTTGGCATTGTTGCCACCTGTAGCACGCACTGCCTCTATGAAAGTCTGCTCATACTCAGCAATTCTATTGGCCAAATCCGCAGTGCCCAGCAATGCATTGGCATCGCCGGCACCCACACCAGGCTCATTCATACCTGCAAAGACAAGACGCTCGTCATAATTCTTGAAACTGTTGGCTATCTGAGTCCAGATCTTGGTGAGTTTTGCCTTGGTAGCATCCACATCAGTAGCAGCTGTCAAACCATCATGCTCAATCCATCCACCATCCCAATGCTGGTTAATGATGACATAGAGATCGTTCTTGATGCAGTAATCTACCACCTCGTGAACACGAGCCAGCCAATCGGCATCGATGGTGCAAACCTCAGCATCTGTGATGTGACCCATTACCCAAGAACAAGGAATACGGACGCTCTTGAAACCGGAAGCCTTCACCAGGTCGATGAGCTGCTGGGTAGTCTTTGCCGACTGCCATAAAGTTTCAGAACCGATACCGGCATTCTTCCAGTTATTAGCAGAATTTCCTGCCTCCATCGTATTACCCAGATTCCAGCCAGGATACATCAAGGCTGCAATATCCATAGCCGTCTTACTCATATCACCAGTAGTAGTACCCTGCTCCTGGTTGATGGTAACCGCTTCAGTGATGGAAGTACTGTCGTTTACCACCATGGTATAGCTAATGGTTGCCGAACGGGCATTGCTGATGTTGGCAGCCACCGAATAGTTGCGGGTGTATTCCACCATGTTGGCACGAGAAGTAATCTCACTCACCCAGTCATTGCTGATTACCTGAGAATAACTTGCATTTGCCTTCAGGGTAACAGTAACCTGACCACCGGCAGCCCCCACATTTACATTTTTACTAGATGTGATGAGAAGACCCTCGGTAGAGTTCTGGCTCACGGTGATAGTCTTGGTATCAGAACCAGCCGCTACGGTGATAGTTGCCGAACGGTCATCATTGGCTGTATTTGCCTCTGCCTTGATGAGGAAATGATGGGTAATACTAGAAGAGCCAGCCACTGGAGTTACATCCAACCAAGCCGCTTCGGTAGAAACCGTTGGTACCTGAGCCGCCTTGACATATAAATCAGTCTCACCGCCATTCTTCGTAAACGCCATATCAGAACGGGAAACCACGAATTCCTTAGAGAGTCCTTCACCGCCTTCGATGGTATCCTCATTAGAACAGGCTGAGAAACTGACCATGGCAAAAGCCATAATCAGAAACGATAAAATTGTTATTTTCTTCATGTTCATAGAATATCAAAATAATACGTATGATTACTTACCTTGAGTCAAGCCATCCTTGTTGATGAACTCTGTCTTGGAGAAATCCATAGAGAATTCAGGATCCACATCAAACTTGATGCTCACAATCTCTGCAGTAATCTTGGATGCATCGATGGCATCAGCTGCCAGATTGTTGATATCCACACAGAATACCGCTGCACCTTCTGCCTCGGCACCACCTGTCTCCATCCAAACCGTATAGAGACCATCGCCAGTAACGTTGGCATCATACTTGGAATTATCAAAGGCTGACCAGCGACTTGGATCCCAAGAAGCATCACCATACTCCAAACCAGCCACATGACTGCCCGCACCTTCCTTCATGTTATCTGTCAAACCAAAAAGACGGAAAGTAACCACCATGTTCTTGGTAAACTTAATCTGAGCCTGGTTGATGCCAGGATTGCTACCCGTAGAACCATACTGGTTGAAAATCTCGATACGGATTCTGCCGTTATTCTCAAGGTCGCCGACAACCAACTTGGAATTATCCACCTTCAACTCAGGTGACATACGAACAGGACGAATCGCCAAACCCAGGTTGCGGGCCGAAACACCAGATGAAGCAGTACCATTGATCAGATTGAGCGTCTGGCTATAATCCGTAGCGATGCTATAGTTATTGCCGCTCCAATACAAGCCCTGGTTGCCCTCACCTACCTTGGCAGTGCCGTTGCGATAACCAGTGTAAGGCATAAAGATGCTGTTGCCATTGGCTGCAGTAAATCTGATACCCTTCACGCCCTTCACCTCAACTTCTGTCTGAGTGGTATTGGCAATCAACTCACTCATCTGATCAGCTGTAGGAGTAGAACTGCGCATCAAGGCACCCGCATCCACGTTCACCTTCTTCAAGATATCCTTATCCGTACCGGCGATATCCTCCACTGTATTGTAATCGATGAGATAAGTACTCTGATTCACACCAGTCAAATCACCATAGCCCAGAAGGGTACCTGTCTCTTCCTCTGATTCTGCACCCAGGTTGCATTTAGCCCAAAGGATGCTCAAACCCAAGTCAACATATTCCATTGTCTGAGCAGGAGTGGTAAAGCTCTTGGTCTCACCATAGACAAAACCATCGCCCAACTCGAAATATGATGTATAATAGTAAGTAGTTCCAGGAAGCAAACCTTCCACACGTTGACTGATGGTCTTGGCACTGGCAGAGATTGGATAATCGATACCATTCTCTACATCCGCCTCAGAGGTTGAAATCTTGAAACCGTAGTTCATCTGGGTCTCTCCCTCTATCAGGATGCCTTCCAAGCCATTGGCTGTAGCACTCAGGGTAGCCTTGGTAGCCGTAACATCCGTGGCTCCGGCTGTAGCAATCTGGGCATCAGTAGCCACGAAGCTCTTTACCTCACCAAACTTGGTTACTATGCCCTGTAACTGTACGTAAGTGGCATAATAATAGGTATTGCCCTTGGTCAATCCCGAGAGAGTGGCGGTTACATTACCTTCGGCATCAATCACGCCAGGCTGCTTGGAGCCGGCTGTGGTAGGATCGGGGTTGGTACCGTAAACAACACCCACCGCATAGGCACCGGCATCCTGCTTACTCAAGTCCAAGACCTTGCCGCTGACTACTGCCGAAATAGCAGTAACAGAAGCATCTCCCGTCTCAATGGTGCTAATTACATTTCCTGTGGCTGCAGAGTAGTCATCATCGCTACAGGAAGAGAGCGAGCAAAGACCGGCCATCAGCAGCATCACACCTGCTAAATATTTCATTTTCATAATCTAATCCACATTAAAGTTTCTAATCTTATTTACCCTCTGAAGGTGTCACTACAGGAGCACCTGTATCCATCTTCACGGTGATAACCACTTCGATGCTTGAAGAACACTTGAAGTCGGTAAACTCGTTTTTGCCGGAATCAAACTTGAAGCATGCGGCAGGTCCCCATGGGTTCAATACATAACGACGGAAGGAGTTGGTGCTTGGGTCGTCATCTGTATATCCTCTTGGGATGAGTGTATCATCAAAATCAACACTCTTGCCATCTACCTTGATGCTCTTGATGGTGATATCGCAGTTTGGATTGTCCTTCAGAATCTTGTTGACGTCGATGTAGAGAAGATATGGATTGCTCTCTGCACCCTCAAACTTCAAGGAATAGTCGCCATCGCCTGTGATGAACACATTGGTGCTCTTATAGTTGGAGGTACCGCCATCGTGGGTCCAACCCCAACCGGAGTTGTTAAAGAAGAGGTTTGCCTTATACTTAGGACCTGATGCAGAACTTGCGCTCTGGGCTACCCAGTGGTATGCCTGATACTGATAGAGATTGCCCTGGTCATCAAGACACTGGCTACCGAGCCACAAATCCTTCAGATGTCCGGTATAATCATCCTTGCTGACTTTCAGGATGCGCAGGGTGTTGTCGGCATTGGCATGCATGTTGTAATTGCCCGTTGCAGAAAGCTGGGTATTTCCGAAGCCCTTGTCGAAGGTGAATACGCCCTCATCGTTCAAGGTATATTTACCGGAAACCTGACTTCCATCAGGAGCGGTATAGATATAACTCTTTGACTCGCTGTTCATCACGAGGGTTGCATCCTCGATACCACTGGCTGCTGTAAGCTGAATGCCCTTGGCACTACCGTCGAGGTTGCAATAGTCAAACTGCCATCCCTCTTCATTATCAGGATTAGCCAACTTGTAGGTGATTTCCTTATTGGTCTTCTGCTCTACCCAGTCGCGCCAGTCGGTCATCAGCGTTGGCTTCACCTGGGTGTTCTCTCCCCCGGAAGGAGTCCAATTATTCCAGTATTCCTGTGAAACGAAGTTGTAGCAAAGCAAGCACTTGCCCTCATCTGAATTGTCTCGAACTGTTGCTATCTGCAGACGGTCGTCGGCAAGTCCCATCAGCTTCAGTCCGCTACGCCAGTTGGTAGCAACCTTGTCATGTCCCGAATTGTGGAGCAGTTCCGCATCCGAGAAGGTGATGGTATGATTGTCTGTATCCAGCATGTAAGTACCCTTGAAGGTCTCACCGGTCTCAGCATTATATACGGTGACATGGGCACCGCCAATCAGGTCGAACTCCATATAACCATAATCGATAGCCGACATCACCCAGGAGTTGCCTGGGATATCAGGAGTATAGTTCCAATGGTCGCCGGCTGCAGCGGTCTGTCCCATCATGCAGGTACTCCAGTCATCATCCATACCCCAGAATCCGAGCGGACCTGCCCAGAGGTCTGAATGCTTGGTGATGACATTGGCATCGATATCCAACTTCCATCGCTTCGATTTGCCTACGCCTCCACTCAGATAGGTCCACAGAGGATCGGTAACGAATTCGGCACAGAAATCATCTACCTTGAACTCGGCGTAGGGTCCCCAGAGGAAACCGCCGCGGGTTTCAACACCGATACGTGCCTGATAGGTACCATTGAAAGGAATCTTCAGGCTCACTTCATCCTGCTGGAAACGTCCCTGAGGCGTATCAAAAACCACCGAATAGCTCGATGGCAACAGACTCTTGAACTTGACAATATTAGGATTGCTTTCGTCGTGAGTAATCGTGAAGGCGATGTTCTCAGCCAAATCCTCAGAAGACAAGTTCTTATCGCCCAGACCAAACTCGTCTGGAGAGCAGCTCGCCATGACGAGAATCATGACAGCTGCCAATAGCGAATATATTTTATTTATAATCTTCATAAAACCAATACTTTAAAAAGTTAGAATTACCAACCTGGATTCTGTTTCAGGAGACCATGAGAAAGTCCGATCTCGGTGATAGGAATCTGAATCAAGCCACGTTTCTTGATGATATTCTCGGCACTGATGGATACGGTGGTTTTCTCGCCGCCATTCTTCACTTCCCAGGAACCGGCAATCTCCCTGGCTGCCTGCTCCACGCCCTGACGGAGCTGATCCCAATAGCGGATTCCCTCGAAGGCAAACTCAAGCTTGCGCTCTTTCAGGATGTTCTCCTTGGTGGCTGTCTGCTGAGAATAGTTGCCACTCAGGGTGGTGCCATCATCCTCGGTATAAGCACGCTTGCGAACCTGATCGAAGTAAGACTGGGCATTAGGACTGCCCAACTCTGCTGCCATCAACAGGACATCGGCGTAACGGACGAGTACCCAATCCTGGAACTGACTGATTTGGAAATCGCCTGCGCCCACAGTTTCCGTGTAATGCTGCAACTTGCCATCACCAGCAGTTTCGTGCTTAGACAAAGGAGTATATTTCTTCACGAAATATCCGGTGTATTCACGCTGGTCGGCAAGATAGGTATTCTCGTAATCCTTCAACTGTGAAGCATCGATGATAGAGGCTGAACGGCGGGTATCACCCGTAGCGTAGGCTGAAGCAATGGATGGTGTAACAGTGCATGCACCCCAACCCTGGCCATAGCCTTCGTAAACCAGACTACCGGTACGCATTCCTATCATCACCTGGAAACGGTTACCATCATTGTTGCCATTATAGTCGGCTGTGTAGTTAAACTTCATCGCGAGTATGGTCTCTGGGTTTCCAGGACCAGCCCAGGAAGAGTTCTCATGTGCCCAAAGTCCTACGTGGCCACCGCTCTTGTCATCAGCAGAAGCTGGCCACAAATCCCTGAATCGAGGTACCAGACTGAACTCGCCACTGGCGATGATATCCTCGCAGGCAGCCAGTGCATCCGCCTTGGTCAAGCCCAGCTGATCAGGCTCCTTGCCATAATAGCCACTATAAAAGAGGTACGCGCGAGCCAGAATTGCCTCGGCACCATACTTGGTGATATGTCCATCGTTGGTAGCCGCATCCTTCTTAGGATAGGCATTAGCAGGAATATGCTCGATGGCATACTTCAAATCTCTGAATACCAAACTATATACAGAGTCAGGAGCAGCCTGAGGAACCACTTCGCTGGTAGCATGTTCCAGCAACGGAATATTCTCCCAAAGGCGAAGCATATCGAAATAGCACAAGGCACGAAGGGCATGAGCCTCACCCAAATAAGTGTTCTTTGCATTCTCATCATCCCAGGTAATGCCTTCACCCTTATCGATAAACTCATTGCAGCGGAAGATGGCTGCATAATAGCTCGTCCACAAGGTTTCGTGCATATCGGTATAAGATGGTGCCTGATTCATGTCGAAACGGTCGAGAATCTGGGTATTGCGTGCATCGGTGTTAGCCGTACCGCCAAAGCACTCGTCACTCATCGTCTCGGTCAACTGATAGACGGTGAACAAAGGGCCATCAGAAACGGTACGCTGCCAACCGTCGTAGCAGCCATAGAGCGAGCGAAGTCCATCCTCCTGACTCTTATAGTAATTGCCGGAATTTGATTCTGTCTTGGAATCCACATCCAGCCAACTGTCGCTGCAAGATGCCAGACCTCCCATAGCCAAAACACCCAAAGCGGCTATCTTTATTTTATTTGTCTTCATAATGATATCTCCTTTAAATTAGAACTTAAGATTCAAACCTACCATGAAGGTACGTGGACGTGGATAGTAACCCAAATCTACGCCTGATGCCCAACTGTTGACACCATAACCGATTTCTGGGTCCATGCCGTCATACTTGGTAAAGGTAAACGCATTCTGAACCTGGAAGTACAAACGGGCCTGAGATACGAACTTCTGATGAAGAAGCTTGGCAAAATCATAACCTAAGGTGATGTTGCTGATTCTCAGGAAGTCACCATCCTGAATAAAGAGGTCGGAGAACTGATAGTTCACATTGGTCTCTGTTACACGTGGATATTTGTTGGATGTTCCCTCACCTGTCCAGCGCTGAAGGATGGCTGAAGTGTAGTTGGCTGTCTTGGCACCTACATTGCGGTAGCTCTGAACGATGTCGTTGCCTACTGAACCATTGGCGGTTACAGAGAAGTCGAGTCCCTTGTAGTCGAAACCGAGTGAGAAACCATAGGTAAAGTCTGGCATACCATTGCCCAGGTTTACCTTGTCGGCATCATTGATGGTACCATCGTGGTTGACATCGTAATACTTCACATCGCCAGGTTTTACAGAAGCCCCCTGAAGTACGCCATTGCCTGCCGCTACCCACTCGTCGATTTCTTTCTGGTTCTGGAAGATACCAGCGGTTTTGTAACCCCAGAAGTAACCGATTGGTTCGCCATTGCTGCAACGGTAGAACTCGGTAGAGTTATCATAGAGCTGACCATTACCATCGGTACCATGAATGATACCATCGGATGTAGGGATGCTTCCCACCTTATTCTTATTATAGGCACCGTTGACATTCACATAGTAGTTGAAATCTCTACCTATGTTGTCGTTCCAGCCCAAACCGATTTCTATACCTGTATTCTCTACGTCACCTCCATTGAAATAAGGGGCTCCCGTACCGGCTGTGCCTGGGATAGGCTTAACCAGCAACCAGTCTTTGGTGGTCTTCTTATACCAGTCGATGTTGACATTCAACTTGCCCAGGAGGCGCAGATCCAAACCGAAGTCCAACTGCTCTGAAGTTTCCCACTTCACATTCTCGTTAGACAGACGGCTTTCGTAAGCGCCATAGTAATTTGACTGTCCGTCAGCACCCAAAGCCGTACCGAAGTTATAGTAAGCGCCCGATGTTGAGATAGGAGAAATAAACATCAGGTCGCCAATATTCTGGTTACCAACCTGTCCCCAGCTTGCACGCACCTTGGCATAATCAAGCACCTTGAGCAGAGGCTTCACCCATTTTTCATTGGTTACAATCCAACCGGCAGAAACAGAAGGGAAGTAGCCCCAGCGGTTGCCACGGGCAAACTTAGAAGAAGCATCGGCACGCAGGGTAGCTGTTGCCATATAGGTTTCCTTCCAGTTCCAGCTTACACGACCAAAGTAGCTCACCATGCGCTGTGACAGAGAAGGAGCACCGCTGGCACCCAGACCATCGGTAGCGGTAGCAGCGGTACCATTGCTTACATAAGCATGGTTCCAGTCGGCAAAGCCACTCTTCAGGGTGGCATTGGATGCACTTACGCCTACGCCATCAAAGCGCCAGGACTCCATACCTGCCAAGGCTGTGAAGCTATGCTCCTTCACCTTGAAGTCATAAGACAGGGTGTTGGTCCAGGTCAACTGCCAGTTATGTCCCATATTCTGGTTCACACTGGTACGGTTGGCTGTGTTGTAACTATAGATAGAGAACTGATAGAGAGGAGTAAACGAACGGTAATCGCTAGCATAATATTCGTAACCTACTACGGTGCGATACTTCAAGTTCTTGATAGGTTCAATCTCCGCATACACATTACCAGTGAAACGGGCTGCATTCGTCTGATTGTTATTGTTCGTCATCATCAAGCCGTATGGGTTGCCATCGGCATTATACCAGTCGCTGTTACTGGTATCATTAAAAGGAGAATCATACTTGTTGTTGTCGCTATACACAGGCGACAATGGAGAGGTATTGAAGGCACTGCGCAGAGAGTTGTTGTAAGCATTGCCCACACCGATACCCGAATTTTGGGTATAGATGAAACTGATCTGCTCACCCACCTTCAACCAGTCCTTCACCTTCCAGTCGGAATTGACACGGAAGTTGTAACGTTCATAATTGCTGACGTCCTTGCCGCCAACAATACCCTCCTGGTTCATATAACCCAGCGTCATGGCATAATTGGCAGTCTTGCTACCGCCATTTACACCTATATTATATGAAGAAGTCTTGGCATTCTTCACAAACATCTGATCTACCCAGTCGGTATCAATCAAATCGCCATTGGCATCATAGATACTCTTGTACTTGCTCCAGTCGTAGGCATTCTTGCCCGAGTTGATGGCAGCCTCATCCAGAATAGCCATATACTCCCTGGCATTGAGCATATCAATACTGCGTGGCTTGTTCTGCCAACCCACATATCCGTCGAAGCTAACCACGGCACGGCCTTCCTTACCACCCTTGGTAGTAATCAGAACCACACCATTGGCCGACTGCGAACCATAGATGGCAGCCGATGCCGCATCCTTCAGCACATCAATGCTTTCGATATCTGCTGGATTCAGAGAAGCGATGTCACCACGTACACCATCAATGATGTAAAGCGGATCAGAACCACTCACGGTACCCATACCACGGATGTTTACCTTCAAACCGGAACCCGGCTGGCCGGATGTTGAGATGATGCTCATACCAGGAGTCTGTCCCTGAAGCGCCTGAAGCGGATTGGAAGTGTTCAACTTGGCGATGTCATCACCCTTCACGTTGATGTTGGCACCCGTCACCAGTTTTTTCTTCTGAACACCGTAACCTACTACGACAACTTCATCAAGTGACTGCTTGTCTTCATTTAAGGTTACGTTGATTGTCGAACCTGTAACTTTAATCTTTTGGGTGATAAAGCCCAGATACGAAACTTCGAGTGTTTGTCCATTCTTTGCTTCAATGGTAAAGTTACCATCCAGGTCAGTAACGGCACCCGTCTTTGTACCCTGCACCATGACACTTGCACCAATCAATGGTTCATTGTCACTGCCAGAGATGACAGTACCCTTAACCGTCTGAGCATTGAGGACACCCGCTCCGATTCCTAACATTGCCTGGAACACCAACATGATGGCTACCAGAACAACTTTGCAGAGCATGTGGCTCTGCGAGAATTTCTGAGATGTTTTTCTCATAATTACTTTAGGTTTAAATTAATAATTGTTGCTTCTAGGTGTAATATAGGTCCTATGTAACATAGGTCGAATATTGCCTTTATATAAATAAGGTATAAGCCTCGGTTATGAGGATTGCCTCGATTTATCGTTGTTTGCATTTACTTTTCAGGGGACAAAGATAGATAAAAAACAGACACAATGGGGTATGTTTTGGTTAATCAATTACGTATAAAATGTTTCGCAACCTACATTTTTTAACGAAAAAGCACCAAAATGTAGCATAAAATACATTTTGGTGCAAAAATTGCTTAATTAATATGATATTTTATCAACCCCGGCATCGGAGCTTTCAAAATCTGGGAAATCTTGAGATGAAACTCATCCTCCATCACATTTCTCAAAGGTGATTCAAAGTAATGAGCTATGCTTCCTACAAAACCAAGCATCGGGATTTCTTCTTCCAAGGATGAATGCCATGCCTTCATGCCAGGCTCCAACTGACTTATATCTTCGGTGCTCGCCTTGACATATTTAATATAAGGTGTGAGATTCTTTGCGTAGAACTGATTAAAACTCTCCAGTATCATACGATAGAGAGCCATCGCTTCATTCAGTTCGTCAGTCCCGTTCTCGTGTTTCTCACCTTCTGCTATCTGTTCTGAGATAAAAGGACAGATGGAAGCCAGGAAGCGATTGGCAAGCGGCTGTCTGTACACCTTATTAATAATAGTAGGATAATCCAAGCCCGACCAGGCAAGATATTTATTCTTTAGTGATACAGGCAATGTGCCCTTGAAGATACCATTGAGGAAAAGTTTGCCGATTACTGCCCCACTACCCTCATCGCCCAGGATATATCCCAACGGAGGCGTGTTCATCACAATCTTCTCTCCATCGTAAAGACAACTGTTGGCACCGGTACCCAAAATACAGGCGATACCCGGTTTCTTGCCAAACAGGGCACGGGCTGCTCCCAGCATATCACCTTCTGCCTCAACCTTGGCTTCGGGAAAAGACTGCTGCAAGAGTGATTGCATGCGAGACTTCATCGCCTCGGTTACTCCACTGCCATAAAAGAAAACCTCCTGAGGCTGCTCTGACAGAACAAGTTCCTTACACAATACATCCAATATCTCGGCATCACTCTGATGAATCGGACTGATGCCCTGCGTCTTACAGGTAACCATCACGTTACCCTGTTCATCAACCAGAGCCCAATCGGTCTTGGTGCTGCCACTATCTGCTATGAGTATCTTCATATTCTTATCTGATTAATTAACGTATCCTTTGACGTTGCAAATGTAATCAATTTATATGAAAAATGCAAAAGATAACCCTAAAAATCGAACGTAAAGGTGCTAATATATCAAAAAAGGCGATTTTCTCTTTGCTTTTTCACGAATTATTAATAACTTTGCAGTCAAATTTACCAAATATGAAGAAGAGACTATACATCATAATTCTGCTGATGGTGGCATTCGTACTGCCAAGCAACGCAGTGCTCAAGGAAGCCAACCTGGACACAACACTCTATATGCTGCGTACAGAATTGACCAACTATCACATAGACTTGGAGAAACAGAACCAAGCTGCCAAGGCCCAACAGTTGGCTGTGATTCAGGAACTCATCAGTATTGTGAAACAGGCTGACCAGAACTCCATCATGCTCTATTCGCAGCGCAATGGGTATATTTTCGACATGACGTATGCCTGTCATGAAGCTACAGAGCAGTTTAAGAAGTTTAAGTCGAAGGCTGTTCCTTTCCGCCAGATGATCAAGAAGAACAATGTTGAGGTGGCGCGTTTCGATTCACTCATCAACTATCTCTACGGCATGAACACCATGTTTCTCAGCGAAGAAGCACAGGTGAACCGAAACGTAGACCTGACTCTGGCTGTCAATATCCGCCGCCAGCTGGTAGAGAAACAGAAACAGTTGCAAGCCTATGTGCAGGCTTACGACAGAACCGACCGTAAGCTACAGGCACTCAACGACTATGCCAACCGCAGATACGAAGATATCCAGAACAGCATCTTCAATAATGGAGGCGACAACTATCTGCGTATACTCCGCAATATCAGCATGAACTATAAGGAGGCGAAGACGTCTGTAACCGAGAAATACAAGCCCGTACCAGGCATGATGTCGCAATGGGATGTTCGTATCATCTTCATCCTCTTCGGTATCATCATCTTCTGGGGACTCATCTCCATCTTCCTCAATCTCTTTACCATCCGCATCGTGATTACCCAACTCATGAAGCATGGTATGTTCGAGAACAGAAAGGAAAGTTTTATGGCAAAACGACCATGCCTTATCATGGCGATGACGGTAGTAACCTTCGCATTCATCCTGGGTATCGTAAGAATGGCGGTTACCCAGAACTTCGTGATTATGGCAAGCCAGCTGCTGGTAGAATATTCCTGGCTAGTTGGCGTCATCCTGGTATCTATCCTGCTACGTGTAGACAACGATAAAATCAAGAATACCTTCCGTATCTATTCGCCATTGATGCTGGTAGGTTTCATCGTTATCGTGTTCCGTATCATCCTGATACCAAACGACCTGGTAAACCTTATCTTTCCACCAGTCCTCCTGCTCTGCGCTCTCTGGCAGTGGAATGTGATAGGCAGAAAGCACAATCAGGTATTGCGTACCGACAAGACATACGCATTCATATCGCTTGCCGTATTCGGAGTAAGTACCATTGTTGCCTGGACAGGTTTCACACTGCTTGCCGTCCAGCTTATCATCTGGTGGACCATGCAGCTTACCTGCGTGCTTACCATTACCTGCTGCGAGGGATGGCTCAGCGTATATGCCAAGCGTAAGAAGTTGGCTGACAAGGCGATTACCGACAAATGGCTGTATCGCTTTATCTATAAGGTATTGCTCCCTATTTCAGGCGTGCTCTCGTTCATCATCTCTATCTATTGGGCTGCAGATGTATTCAACATGAGTGATACGACATGGGAGATATTCAACAAGGATTACATCAAGACCAGCAACTTCACTGCATCGCTTTTCACTATTTCAGTGGTAGCTTGTCTGTACTTCCTGTTCAACTACATCAACATTACTTCTGTAGATTTCATGCGTCATCACTTCGAGAAGGCAGACCCGAGGTCGGCTGCTTCAAAGATTGTGATGTTCAAGAACGTGATGCAGGTGATTATCTGGGGTATCTGGCTGATGATAG
Source organism: Segatella sp. (assembly GCF_977051555.1). Lineage (NCBI taxonomy): Bacteria > Pseudomonadati > Bacteroidota > Bacteroidia > Bacteroidales > Prevotellaceae > Segatella > Segatella sp. The sequence goes on along the minus strand of NZ_CDRSSE010000049.1, from coordinate 11,467 downwards.
CCCTGAACGTGTTCCAGGTAGGAAAATCATGGCTGCTTGCTATCTTTGCCGGCTTATCAACCGGTCTGGGTTTTGCATCAAAGGATATTCTCGAGAACATCTACTACGGCATCTCTCTGATGATGGGCCGTGTGAAGGTGGGTGATTATATCATCTGTGACGGCACCCGTGGTAAGGTAAGCAGTATCAGTTATACCTCTACGATGCTGGAGGCTACCGACGGTTCGGTCATAGCCTTCCAGAACTCGCAGCTCTTCTCGAAGAACTACAAGAACATGACCAAGAATCATGGTTATGAGCTGGATATTCTGGAGGTAGGTATTGCTTATGGCAGTAATGTGAAGGAAGTGAAACAGATTCTGATTGATGCCCTCATGAAACTGGACTGTATCTATCAGGACAAAGGGGTGAAGGTGTTACTGAAGAGTTTCGATGACAGCTGCATCACCCTCAAGATTGTTGTATGGGTCAACGTGCTTACCCAAGCCATCGACGATGCCACCATCATGGAGTGCATCTACGATACGCTCAACGATCACAACATAGAGATTCCATTCCCACAGCGTGAAATTACAATCAAACAAGTTAATAATTAACAGGTTATAGTTTACAGTTAATATCAGGTTTACGTCCTATTAACTATAAACTATAAACTATAAACTATAAAAAATATGGCAACATTCATAGCAGGTCCTTGCGTCATCGAGTCAATGGAACTATTGAAAACAGTAGCTCAGGAACTCGTCCGCATCAACGAAAAGTTAGGAACCCAAATCATATTCAAGGCTTCATTCGACAAAGCCAACCGCACCAGCATCCACTCTTTCCGTGGTCCAGGACTGGAGAAAGGACTCCAGATGCTGGGAGATATCAGGGAGAAGTACAACCTTCAGGTTACAACAGATATTCATGAGAGTTATCAGGCTTCAGCAGCAGGCGAAGTTTGTGATATTCTCCAGATTCCAGCCTTCCTCTGCCGACAGACCGACCTTCTGGTTTCTGCAGCCAAGACTGGTAAAACTGTCAACATCAAGAAGGCACAGTTCCTGAGCGGTAGAGATATGAAATATCCTGTAGAAAAAGCTTTGGAGAGCGGTGCCAAGGAAGTTTGGCTCACAGAACGCGGCAACTGTTTCGGCTATAACAATCTCGTAGTAGATTTCAGAAACATCCCTGACATGAAGGAGATTGTACCAAATGTCATCATGGACTGTACCCATAGCGTTCAGCGCCCGAGTGCAGGTGATGGTAAGACGGTAGGCGACCGCAAATTCGTTCCAGCAATGGCAAAGGCGGCTAAAGCTTTCGGAGCTACCGGCTACTTCTTTGAAGTACATCCCGACCCAGACCAGGGCAAGAGCGATGCTGCCAATATGCTGGAATTAAACAAGTTGGAATCACTTATCGCAGAACTCCTGTAAGTGAAGAACTAAGAAACAACGTTCGGCGTCCGAAGGGAAAGCCAATTCAAATGTTTTAGAAATGACCGATAAAAATAACAATATAGATGATAAGGTGGTTCGCAGTTATGGCGAACAGGCTCTAAGAGACGAGGCACAGGCCATCCTCGACCAGATACCTTATCTGGACGACAACTTTGAGAAAGCTGTCGACATGATGTATCATTGCCAGGGCAAGATTATCGTTACGGGTGTGGGCAAGAGTGGACACGTAGGTGCCAAGATTGCCGCTACACTTGCCTCTACCGGCACACCAGCTTTCTACATCAATCCACTGGATGTGTATCACGGCGACTTAGGTGTGATGACAGACAAGGATGTGGTTCTGGCACTGAGCAACAGCGGTCAGACTGATGAACTGCTTCGTTTCATCCCGATGGTACTTCACATGAATGTACCTATCATCTCCATCACAGGAAATCCAGATTCCCTGTTGGCAAAATACTCTAACCATCATATCACCGTAAAGGTAAAGAAGGAGGCTTGTCCACTGAACCTCGCCCCTACCAGCAGTACTACTGCAGCATTGGCTATGGGTGATGCACTGGCTATCGCCCTGATGCAGGTACGCCACTTCAAGCCTCGTGACTTTGCACAGTTCCATCCAGGAGGAGAATTAGGCAAACGACTGCTGACCACAGCAGAAGATGTGATGCGCAGCGATGATATGCCTATCATTCCTAAGGAAATGCACCTGGGCGAGGCTATCATCCACGTAAGCAAGGGCAAACTGGGATTGGGTATCTCATTGGATGAAGACAACCGCGTGATCGGTCTGATTACCGATGGCGATATCCGTCGCGCCATGGAGAAATGGCAGGCAGAATTCTTTAACAAGACAGTAAGCGACATCATGACTACCACTCCGAAGATGGTGACTCCGAAGACCAAGATTTCGGAGATTCAGCGCATCATGCACCAATATAAGGTGCATACGGTACTGGTTGTAGACAAGGATAATCATCTGAAGGGCATTGTAGATCACTATGCCTGCATGGTGTGATTTTAATTAATAATTTATAGCAAATAGATTATTAGGAGTTGACATGAGACTCAGAGAGATAATAACGACGATAACACTGATGCTTGCCAGTTCGCTGTGCAGCGCACAGACAAGCGATTCACTGATTGTAAATCAGCTTCGTGGGAAAGGTGTGAGTTTTTCTCACGATAATTCCGTGACCCTACTGATGAACGGTCAGGAAAAGTTTGATGATATGTTCCAGGCAATCCGACAGGCTAAACATAGTGTACATCTGGAATACTTCAACTTTCGTAACGACAGCATCGCCTCCCTCCTCTTTGATATTCTTGCACAAAAAGTAAAGGAGGGGGTAAAGGTGAGAGCCTTGTATGACGGTTTCGGAAATTCTTCCAACAACAAGCCTCTGCGAAAGAGACATCTCAAGAAAATCCGTGCCAACGGCATAGAGATTTATGAATATAAACCCCTGAAGTTTCCATGGGTACATGCGGTTTTCAACCGTGATCACCGCAAAATTGTAATCATCGACGGACAGATAGCCTATACGGGCGGTATGAACGTAGCCGACTACTATATAAAAGGTACGAAGGTTGTTGGAGAATGGCACGATATGCACTGCCGCATCGACGGAAGCGAGGTGAATACCCTCCAAAAGATATTCCTCAAGATGTGGAACAAGGTGAGCGGACAGAATGTGCACGGCACTGAGTTCTGGAGATACAAGAAGAAGGATTATCTGGTAGAGAATCTCAAGCCAGATACAACAGCAACAGCCTATAGAAAGATGGTTGGCATCATCAACCGAGAACCCCATATCACAAAGGATATCATCCGATATTTCTATGTGAATGCCATCAATGATGCACAGGACAGCATCAAGATTATCAGCCCCTACTTCACCTTGAGTCATAAACTTAAAAAGGCATTGAAGAATGCTGTGAAAAGAGGAGTGAAAGTAGAAATCATGCTATCTACCAAGAGCGATATTCCACTGACTCCAGACTGCGGCTTCTATAATGCACACAAACTGATGAAGGCAGGATGCAATGTTTGGATGTATACGCCGGGCTTCCACCATACCAAGATCATCATGGTAGACGGCAAATTCTGTACCGTGGGCAGTGCCAATCTCAATGCCCGAAGCCTACGCTGGGACTATGAGGAGAATGCTGTGATTATAGATTCTTGTACCACCCAACAACTGGTACAGCTCTTTGATGGGGAAAAGAAAGACAGTTTCTTACTCAATGAGAAGAACTGGAGGGAGTGGCGTACAGGCTGGCAGAGATTCAAAGGCTGGTTTGCAGCAAAGGTACTTACTCCATTCTTATAAAAACAAGATATAAGTATAACCCAACTTTCACTAGCAGAAGTAAAATAAACAGAGATGAATGAAGAAATGATGAAAGCCATGGCTGGCAAACAGATGCCGGAGATGGCGATAGTAGAGAGCAATACGCTTGCCGCAATGGGACTCAGACAACTGCTTGAGTCGGTGATGCCCATGATGAAAATCTCGACCTTCGGTTCGTTCCGTCAGTACGAGGCAAACAATCCAGACCACTTTGTTCATAGCTTTGTATCTATGCACATTGTATTGGAACACCGTTACTTCTTCACACAGGGCAACAGGAACCGCCACGTGATCGTTCTGACACCCAGCAACGATCCCAATTCGCAACTTGCAGAATTTCATTGTCTCTGCGTCAATGTACCAGAAGGATACCTGATAAAAGAGCTTCTCAACCTGCAGCATTCCGGTCATCCCCATGGCGAACATATCCCTGCCATGCCCCCTGTCACTCAGGAAAAAATTCTGTCGGATAGAGAAATAGAGGTATTATCACTGGTAGCACAAGGGAAAATCAACAAAGAGATAGCCGACCAACTCTGTATCGGACTGACTACCGTGATTACCCATCGCAAGAAAATACAGGAAAAACTGGGATTAAAAAGTGTGTCTTCACTCACCATTTATGCTGTGATGCATGGTTTTGTTGACATCAATATGATTTAGCCTTCACCATAAATAGTGATGCAGAATCATCACATACCTAAAAATAATGATAGCGCCTTTTTCCTGGTTAGGAAGGAGGCGCTATCATTTTATAAAAAATAACATTATTTAAACTGATATTCCGCAGATAAACTACAGTTTTACAGAAGAAATATCAACCAGATTGTTCACGATGGCGTAAATTGTAAGACCAGCAGGGGAATGAATCTGAAGCTTTCGGGCGATGTTTCTGCGATGCGTAATGACCGTATTGATAGAGATAAACAGGTGGTCAGCAATCTCCTTATTGGTCATTCCCTGAACCAAAGCAACAATGACATCTTTCTCACGGTCGCTCAACTGTTCATCACTCATCGGAGTCTGATTAATCATGCTCGAAATCTTAGCACTCACATCATTCTGTTTCAGTTTATGCTCTGCGTTTCTTACAGCAGGGATAAAGATTTCCTCTTCCACTTCTGAATGATGTCTGAGCCATTCCTCATTATTATATATATCATACAGGGTAGCGCTCAACTGGTTATTGTGCAAGCCATCAGAAGGCAAATACTTGATAATGATACTCTTGAGTTCCTTTAACTTTACATCCACTTGAGCATGATGCTTCGAGAAGGTTTCTATATCAAAATTTGCATTGGCATTACCATCTATAAGTGCCTGAACATAAGGGAATACCATCTTTTCTTCATACCGCATATGATTAGTTATACTATGGGCATAATCATCATAAAGTTTGAGGATAAGACGAGCCAGATTATCCTTTTCGTCCAACGCTTCAACGAGTTCCTTACGAATAAACGGCAATTGGAAATCTATGTAATAGGCATGTGATGCCTTGAGGTAATGCAATAGAGTCGGTAACGACAGACGGTCGGCATTGTCGTACTCCTTGTAACCGTTAATAGTAAAGTTTACCACAGCCAAAAACGTATAAGTATCTACATTCTGCTCGTCGCAAACCTCACGCACAGTCTTGTCACCAAAGCCCAGGTTGATGCCGAAGCTTCCGAGGCTCTGCAAGATATTATAATTGTCTCTAATAATGCTGATCATCTTGTCGTCAGCTTCATACATCTTCTGATTTTTCATCTTTCTTTATCTTAAATGAAAACATCCTTGTATCAAGAACATTCATAATGTTTCTATTTCGGCTGCAAATATACAAAAAAGTTTTGAAACTCGCAATACCTAAAAATGGGGATGCCGTAATTTACCGATTTTTAGGTATTGCAAGATATTTTAAAACTCCGTACCTTTGCACCCGAAATCGAGAAAGAGCGCGGTGATGATTGCCACTCCCGAGCGGCAGAGCTGCGTAATTCCTTATCAAGCTATATGGCTTTAAGGAGATACTAGGCCTCTAAAGTGTCGAGAAAGCAAGCAGATATCTGCGCTCTTTTCTTTATATAATGTAAGGATAATACGATAATAATAATTCTAAAATAATAAAGATGAACAGTTTAAGAATTGGATTGATGTCCGCTGCCCTGGTTGCAGGTTTAACATCGGCAAGTGCACAGACTGTAGCTGCCGATAGTGTGATGCAGCACGTGAATGGCAAGCGCCTCAGCGTAGGTGGTTATGGTGAGGTTGCCATGAGCCGCAACTTCTATAGCGACCACGTAAGCCGTTACAGTTTGGCTGACGAGCACAAGAATGACCCTAGCCATGGTCGTTTCGATATTCCTCATGCAGTAATTTACCTGGGTTACGACTTCGGAAAGGGTTGGACTATGGGTACCGAGATTGAGTTTGAGCATGGTGGCGTTGGAATGGCCTATGAGAAAGAAGACGAAGAAGGTGGCGAATGGGAACAGGAAGTTGAGAAAGGCGGTGAAGTCGAACTCGAACAGTTCTGGATTCAGAAGTCATTCGGTCGTTGGGCTAACATCAAGGCTGGTCACATTGTAGTGCCTGTAGGTTTGAACAACGCTTACCACGAGCCATTGAATTTCTTCACTGTTTATCGTCCTGAAGGAGAGAATACTGTTCTTCCAAGCACCTGGCATCAGACAGGTATCAGTTTCTGGGGTAAGACAAAGGGCTGGAGATATGAATTACAATTCCTGGCAGGATTGAACTCAGACAACTTTACCAATACAGGTTGGATCAACAAGGGTCCAGGTACACCTACCGAGGGAGAGATTGCAACCAAATATGGTACAGCACTCCGTATTGACAACTATTGCATCAAGGGCTTGCGCATCGGCTTGAGTGGATACTATGGTCATGCCATAGGCAATTCTTATCCAAACAACAAGGATGGTGCAGAGTCTAAATATAAAGGCGTTGTTGCAATCGGAGCCATTGACTTCACATACAACAACTACAACTGGATAGTACGTGGTCAGGCAGACTACGGCTACCTGAGTGATGCAAAACAGCTGAAATACTTCACCAACCGTCTGAATGGTCTCTCTCCGTTCCACCACTCAGCATTCGTCAGCAAGAATGCCTTTGCATACGGTATTGAGGCTGGCTACAATGTATTCTCACAAATAGAGAAACTCCGTCAGGATAACCAGAAGCTGTATCTCTTTGGTCGATATGAGCACTATAATCCATACGCTTCCAAGACCAAGAATACATCATACGACTACACCAATGTGCAGCGCATGGCAGTAGGTATCAACTACTATCCTGTAAAACAGATTGTAGTAAAGGCAGAATATTCACATCGCTTCCTGAAGAGCCAGTACAACAATGAGCCAGCCATCAACATCGGTGTAGCTTATGAAGGATGGTTCCTCTAAAAAGTTCTTGTATAAGAGCATCATAAAAAGCGATTGAAACATAGATATAAACATATCAATAACAAAATATTAAAAAAAAAAATGAAAAAGATTTTTAAAAGTGCAGTAATGCTCATGGCAGCTTTCATGTTGCCATTAGGTTTCACTTCATGCAGCAGTAATGATGATCCTGTAGAGAACAATGACTTTACAAACAAGAAGTATGGTCAGGATGCCATGGATGCCTGCAATGAACTCTGCAATGCGCTCCGTGCAGCTTACAGCAAAGTAAACAACGCAAATTTGAGCGCAGATCAGGAAACATACCTGAAGAATGTATGTGCTAATGCTGTTGACAATACCATCCAGCCAACATACAAGTCATTGGCTGACGCTGTAGAGAAGTTGCACACAGCTCTTCCTAAGAGTATAGATACCAACAACCTGACTCAGGAGAACATCAACAATGCCTGCGCAGCTTTCAAGGACGCACGTGCATTGTGGGAGAAGAGCGAGGCTTTCCTCGGTGGTGCAGCATCAGACTTTGATATTGACCCACACATCGACTCATGGCCATTGAACCGTACACTCCTCCATAGCTACTTTGCTACAGGTAAGTTTAGTGATGCTGCGCTTGAGGATGCTTCTATCCTTGGTTTCCATGCACTTGAGTTCATCCTCTTCCGTGATGGACAGCCACGTAAGGTTGCAGAGTTCAAGGGTAACGATACATACAATGGCTTTACAGATGTAAAGGGTTCTGAGGAGTTGAAGTACGCAGAGGCTGTTATTGAGGACTTGGTAAACCACGTATATGAGTTGGAGGTTGCATGGTCTGAGAATCCTAACGCTACCCGCCTCGCAGCAGTGAAGGCAGCAGGTCTTGAGTACCAGACAGACAAGGGTCAGTCTTACGCAGCCAACATGAAGAATGCAGGTAACACTTCTGTTAGTAAGTTCGCTTCTTTGAAGGCAGCCGTTCAGCAGCTTCTCTCTTTGGAGGAAGGTTCTTGCTGGGGTATCTCTAACGAGGTAGGTACAGCCAAGATTGCCAACCCATTCCAGGCAGGTGATATCAGCTACGTAGAGTCTCCATATAGCTACAACTCTATCACCGACTTCCAGAACAACATCCGTTCTATCGAGAACTTGTGGTATGGTGGAACTAATGGTACAAGCTCAAATGCTAAGTATAGCTTCCATCAGTTCTTCAAGGATAATGCATCTGCAGAAGGTCAGCGTGTAGAGACAGCTATCGCTAATGCTATCAGCAAGATTGGTGGTATGCCTTACCCATTCGTTAAGTATGTAAGTACCGTTTGGGGCAAGAAATTTGACGAAGTAAACCCAAAATAATCTTGGGTAAACAAACATACAGGAAGCATCTCACCATACGCTTTTTGGTGAGATGCTATTCTGCGTAAAACAAGAATATAAAACATTATAAAACAGAATAACATTATGGTTTATCAAAGAATTAGCAAAATGTTATTGCTCGGCTTGCTCGTATTGCCATTGGCATCCTGCTCTGACGATAACAGTATTGTAAACAATGACAAGTTAAATGGTGACTCTCAGTTTGGTAAAGCAAACGATGTTTTTGACGCCTCAGAATGGTATCCAGGTGGCGAACTTGGAACTGACGAAGGTATGAGTTATTCGGCAGAAACTCCAGCTACCACCAACCAGGGATTGTCAAACAGTTTCAACAAAGGTGAGGATTTCTTCGAACACCTTTACACCATCGCAGAGGCTCCACGTAAGGGTCTTGGCCCAGCTTGGGTTCGCAGCAGCTGTATTCACTGCCATCCAAACTATGGTCATGGAAAGTTCCAGGACCAGAAATATCAGGCAGACCAGTTTGGTAACGGCTACCTACTTGTTATTTATCACCCTGAAGCAGGTACTACCGCTGACGGAAAGAATTACAAAGCTAACGATTACATCTCTGAGGTTACAGGTATGCCACAGACCAAGGCTATGACTCCATTCTCTGCTCCTATCGACGAGAAGCAAATCAACATTCAGTGGAATGAGGTTACAACCATGCCTAGCGGTTTGGCTATGAAGTTCCCTAAGGATGGCGAGGCTTTTGCTTTGCAGTATCCAGAGGTTACTATCCCTCAGTCTGCATTCAATACCAATCCTAAGCCAGCCAACTATGAAGTACGTTTGGAATCAACCATCGGTATCTATGGTACAGGCTTGCTTGATGCCATCGACCAGGATGATATGAAGAAGGTTTATCAGGATGAGGCGAAATACGGGGTAGAGCTGAACCCTGCCATGTGGGACAAGACTGCTAACGATTGGGCTTCAAGTGCCTGGTACACGTTGGCAGATGGAACCAAGAAGGTGAAGAAGTTTACCTATGCCATGACCCGTGCCTCCCTGCAGGATGGTCCAGGTGCTAACGCCATCTGGAACATTACCAACGTAACACGTTCCGATCGTCATTACCTCTATACCACTCCAGCCTGGGCAAAGTATCAGAGCGAAGACCCAGAAGTAATTAGCTATATCAAGAAGCATGGTGCTGACGCGTCTTCTGTACTCCACCCATACTATGCAGATGGAACTGACGAAGGTATCAAGGAGAGAGTAAACGAGATTCTGAGCTGTAACAAAGCACCTAAAGATGGCAAAGAAAATGCCTTTGAGAAGTACCTCCTCAAGGGTGCTCCTTACAATGGCGAGGAAGAGATGAACAACAAGGATTACTATGACTTCATGGTATGGCACCGTGGTCTAGCTGTTCCTGCTGCCCGTAACCTCGACAACGCACAGGTTCAGGAAGGTAAGAAGCTCTTCACTCAGTGGGGATGCACTCATTGCCACAAGCCATCATGGAAAACAGGTGCTGACAACTATTGGGTAGATAATGCTATCAAGGCTTACGCCAAGAGCATAGGTCAGGATCCTAACACCATGTTGCCAAAGTATCCAAACCAGACTATTTATCCATACACCGACTTGGTACAGCACCGTCTGTTCATGGCTAACGACATCCGCACAGGATGGTGCCGCACTACTCCACTCTGGGGACGTGGTTTGTCAAGCATGCTGACTGGTCGAAGCGACCGTTTGCACGACTGCCGTGCCCGCAACGTAGTAGAGGCTATCATGTGGCACTGCTATGATAAGCGCAGCGATGCATACAAACCAGCACTCAACTTCTACAATGCAACCAAGGAAGAGCGTGATGCTGTAGTGGCATTCATCAATGCTATCTAAGTCTTTATATGAAGAAACAAAAATAAGAAAAGCTGCCAGGCTATCAAAAGCATTTGGCAGCTTTTTTTATCAGAACCTCTAAATATACATATAAAATCTTGCTCGTCTCCGAATAATATCGTAATTTTGCAGCGGAAATTCTATCAAGATTCCAACTAAGTATGGTTAAAAAGATTATATTCATTCTTTACATCCTTGTGCTCGTATGCATGGCTGCCGCCACCATCGTGGAAAAAAGCCAGGGCACGGATTATGCCCATGCCCACTACTATGGGGCATGGTGGTTCATTCTTATCTGGGCAGTACTTGCTGCCCTCGGTGCTTTCTACATCATAAAAAGAAAAGTGAAGTGCGCTTCTACGCTGGCACTCCATCTCTCCTTCATCATCATCCTTGCCGGGGCATTGCTCACACATATTTCGGCTAAACGGGGTATGATTCATCTGCGCATCGGTCAGCCTACAGATACTTATATGACTCAAGATGAAGAGCAGGGTATGAAGGAAGAGAAACTCCCTTTCTCGCTCTGCCTGCAGAAGTTTGAAGCGAAGATGCACGATGGAACCAACGCCGTGGCTGACTATTCTTCAAAATTCACCGTAACAGACGGAGATGATAAGAGCGAAGGCGAAGTTTCGATGAACAACATCTATTCCCACCGGTCTTACCGCCTTTATCAGTCATCTTACGATGAAGACGGCAAGGGAAGCGTGCTCGCTATCAATGCCGATCCATACGGCATACCAGTCACCTATACTGGCTATGCACTGCTCTTCATCTCTCTCGTATGGATGCTCTTCGACCCTAAGGGCGGTTATCGCAAACTACTGAAGAGTCCTTTGCTCAAGAAGGGAGCGTTGATGACAGCACTCATCCTCAGCATGGGCAGTATACAGACACTGCATGCAGAATCTGCAACAGGCAATCTCCAAAATGCTGTATTGCCAAAGGAAACTGCAGAGAAGTTTGGCGAGCTTCATATTCTCTACAACGACCGCATCTGTCCGGTACAGACCTTTGCCCTCGATTTCTGCAAGAA